>DUPA01000264.1 GCA_012838515.1 Natronincola sp.
ATGGCGTAAACGAAATAGTTCTAGGAGATGGAACGGGCTCGATAGAATTTTTTGAGGAAATATCCAAAGAATTACCTCAACTCAAAGTAAATTTAGTTGATGAAAGCCACAGTACAGAAGAAGCTAGGCGACGGTATTGGATAGAAAATCCCCCTAAAGGATTGCGGAGATTTGCTCCAACGAGCATGCAGGTGCCACCGGAGCCATATGATGAATATGTGGCCGTAATCTTAGCTGAAAGATATTTGCTAAAGTAAGGTTAGTAGTTGTTGGAAAAGATGTAAAATAGCAGGTTTTTATACCATCCGCGGAGAAAAGGTTCTTCTAGGTACAAATTCGAAAGGAGGGGGAATTAGTGCAGAAGCGATTTATTCTTTTTGTTTTCATTTTATTGTTTTGTGTTTATTCAGGTTTTGCACCGACAGCATCTGCTAGTTCTTCCGCTTCAAATGTAGTTGTCTCCAGCGAAGATTGGACAATTACAGCAATTGAAAACCTTTCTTCTACCCGGCAGATTCCCGGATTTGACATACCGAATAAAATCAATCGTACACAGGGTGCACTTTTAGTTTCCCGCCTTCTGCAGCATTTAACTGGTGAGGACGAAGGCGATTCTCGCCGTTTTGGCGTGAGCAAAAATGTCTATTTGGATAATATGATTTTCACCTATAATCAGAGGGTTACTCCTGAAGAGGCATTAACAACAAATCAAGTTGAGGCATTATATTTGCTTGTTTTAGAATTCCGTGACGAATTGGAGATCTTGGGCTATTCTATTCAAGATTTTAATATGCTCGCCGAAATGAGTCCAAGAAGAGGTCAACAAGGTCTGTTTTCTCAACGTCCACTTTTATATTCAGAACAGGCTTTATCTGCCGCTCGTAAACTTGATGACGAAAGCAAGCTCAATGATTTTATCTTGCAGACTAAACAGAATAATCCGCAACAATTGGAGCAAAGTGTGGTTGAGATTATGCAACCTCCAATTGAACCTAAAAACCTATGGACCGGACATTTTACATCAGAAGGCCGGTATTTGCCTCCTAGTAATCGTTTGATTGCACAAGAACCTACACCTGACTCACCACTAAATCCTATCCAATTAGGGGCTATAGAGGTAAGCGGAGCGTTGAGGGCTTTGGCCACGGATAATGAACCCCGTGATAAACAAGATGATTCTCAGAGCGGAGCGGGATATGGGATTCTTGTAAAGATGGGCGATCTCGCTCTGAATACAGCCTTAGATGTGGCGGTTGATCCTACTTTAGAACCGAAGATCGCTAGCACATCCGTTGGTTTGAGTTTGGATTGGGCTGACTTGTTTACCCTTAGTGCCGGAATCAAACAACAAGATTTGTTAAAGGCAGCTGCAGATGCAGAACCCGTCCTACCCTTGGTAACTTCATTAGGTGTTGTCGTCCCCATAACTCGGGGAAGGGTACATTTGGGAATGAGTCAAGAGTGGCCAAAATCAAGTGGCGAAGAAGGAGAAAAGCCCCCTGACGATGAATCGAATCAAAGTGTGTTTTTGCCGAAGAATACTGCGGAAGTTGGTTTGAGATATGATTTTAAAAATGATAGTTCTCTGCGTTTAAATTATATGTTAATTGACTTTAGTGACGTTGAACAAGATCATTACAAGGCAAAAGCGGAATTTTCTATTAAATTTTAGGCAATGGAGGGGTAGGCTTTGAAAAAAAGTATAGCAATAGTATTAGCATTTCTTTTGTTAAGTGCCCTTGTTCCCCAGGGCGTTTTAGCAAACGTTACACCCTTGGATTCTTTAACTGAAGTGGAAAACATACTTTATGGAAGTAGTCGCACCGGGGCGCTTTTAGAGCGTATTGAAGATGTTGAGACAGACATTTATGGTTCGGTGCAAGAAGGTGCAGTTTTGCTTCGAATTGCCAGAATACAAAAATTCTTAACAGATACTGGTGGAACCGGAGGCTTGCAGCTGTTTCTAAATCTTGCTGAGTGGGGATTCTCTTCCACCATGTCAACGCAGTTACCGTTCTTGCAGCGCCTTGAGGAGCTTGAAGTTGTTCTTTACGGAACTGTACAAGAAGGCTTTATTGCAAAACGGGCTGAAGAACTCATGGAAGCAATTTGGGGAACCACGAAGCTTGATGTGAAGCAAGTTACTTTACCTGCGCGAACATTGGTTAAGATTGCTCTTTTAGAAACAGTTGATTCGGCTAACAATCAAATTGGCGATCCTGTATTATACAGGGTTGCCGAGGACGTTATGGTGGATGGTCGTATTGTGATTCCAGCGGGAACGATAGCTAATGGAACGGTTGCTGAAGTTACGTCTGCGGGGCGCTTAGGCAAAGACGGGCGAATATTACTTGAATTCAACCGTGTTACTGCATTAGATGGTACTTTGATCGGCCTTAAAGTAGATGAGACTGCAACCCAGAGAAATAAATCTCTTGAATTGGCTGCCGGTGCCAGTATGGCGGGTATTGTATTATTAGGTCCCGTTGGGCTTGTGGGAGGCTACTTCATTAAAGGAAAAGATGTGGCAATTGAAAAGAACTTACAGTTTTATGTGGAAACTACTAAAGCTATTAATGTCTCGGGCTTTCATTTTAGACCGGCGTCTTACTAAGATTTAAGAAAACCTATTTTTTGAGAACCGAGGTCCTACGGGTTCCACGGTTCTTGTTATGTAATTTGTAATAGGGGAATTCATTGATATGAGGTGTAGGGGCAATATGAGGAAATCGCGAACAAAAGTAACAATATGTATGTTTTTACTAGTAATATTGATTTATGGCCTGCCCGCTACGGCTAACGAGTACTTACTTGGGGTAGGCGATGTATTAGCAATTTCGGTATGGGGTCATAATGAACTTACAACTGAAGTTGCCGTAAGACCGGATGGTTACCTCACTTTCCCCCTTGTCGGCGATATATGGGCTGTGGATAAAACCGCTAGAGCCCTGTCTAAAGAGATTCAAAGCCAGTTAGCCGAGTACATTGTCAATCCGCAAGTAACAGTGATTATTAGCCACTTTCGTACGCTTCAGGTACAAGTCTTAGGTGAAGTAAGATCCACAGGTTATTACAATTTAAAGTCAGGTTCAAGACTGATGGATGTATTGGCTTTAGCGGGTGGACCCACTAAAAGCGCGGATCTTGATAAGGTTAGTATTACCCGTTACAATATGAATTCTCAGGGCATTGAGTTGACCAGTGTTTTGCACATAGACGTTAATCAGTTTATTCAAGGTGGAGACCTGAAATCAAATCCCATTATTCAAAGCGGTGATATGATTTTCATTCCCACCACAGGAAGGGCCACAATTTTTGGCGAAGTTCGTCAACCGACCAGTTACGATTTGGGTAGTGGGCTAGGTATTCTTGATCTTTTAGCTTTAGCCGGTGGCGCACTGGATTCGGCTGATTTGGCGAGGGTGGTTGTGACAAGTCAAGGCGAAGATAAACCAAATGAACGAATAGTTAATGTACAAAGCATAATGTCCGGTGGTAGTAAAGATGTGCGCATAGATCCAAATGATGTTGTCTTTGTTCCGAAGAAACAGCAAGTCATGTTATTTGGTGCAGTTAAATCGCCCGGTATTTATGTTCTGGATAAAGAAACCTCTTTGATAGATTTGTTGGCGAGGTCCGGGGGTTTGTTACCTTCCGGCAATAGCTCTTCAATATCAATTACCCGAAACGTCGATGGCGAACAGGATATTTCCATTGTAAACGCATCGCCGGGTCTTAGCGGACAAAAAGGTGGGGACAACCCGCTTCTAGTTGCCGATGATTTAATCTTCGTGCCTGAAGGAGAACAAAACGCATTGGTCTTAGGTGAAGTTCGTTCCCCGGGTGCATATGCGGTTAAGGAACATACTACAGTTTTAGATCTTTTGGCACAAGCCGGGGGCACCCATGAAAGGGCCGGAGAAAATATAACTTTAACAAGAAACGGTGAAAGTAAGGAAATTAATTTATATACCTTGGAACGCCAAGGGTTAAATAATGAAAAAGTAATGCCCGGTGATGTTATTTATGTAGCAGAGGTCAGACGGCAAGTCTTAGTATTGGGCGAAGTGCGCAATCCCGGTTACTTTCAATTTAGAGTAGGTGATCGGATATTGGACGCCATTGCTTCGGCCGGCGGGCTAACAAGCGATGCCCAAGAAGATCAAGTGTCTTTAACTCGACATACTCAAGAAAAAGTAAATATCTCCATACACGACTTTGGAAGACTTATGACAGAACGCTCTTTGCCTGACAATGTTCTTCTGCATCCACAAGATGTGATTATAGTTCCGAAGGCCAATCGCAATGTATTGGTTTTCGGGGAAGTGGCCAGATCCGGTGTTTATACATTACCGCCTGATGGACGTATTTTAGACATTCTGGCCCTAGCGGGTGGAGTGCAACAAACATCGGGTATTCAGACAATTGTCTTAACCAGACAGGATGGGGAAGACGAGAGGGTATGGCATGTTGATTATCAGGATCTTATGGACAACCAGAATGAGCACAATTTAGCTGTTGATGGTGGAGACGTTATTTATGTTCCCGCATCTAAGAAGCAGATCTTAGTTTTGGGACAAGTTAAGAACCCCGGGGCCTATAATTTACCCCCGGGAGGGCGCGTCATGGATGCTTTGGCACTCGCAGGGGGCCCATTAGAAAGGGCTGCTTTGGAAAACGTGGGAATTTATCGAGATGGATCAGTTGAAGACTCTGAATCAGTAATTATGGGTAAAGATAAGGTCTTGTTTACAGGTGATGTGAAGGAAAATCCCCAACTAGAAGGTGGAGACATAATTTATATACCGGAAACCAAAAAGCCGGATTGGCTCAAGATATTTAGTTTTGTTGGAGCAATTAAATCATTTAAAGATGCCGTGAAAAGCATACTTACTTTCTAGGGAGGTGATCTGATGGATATGGAGGAAATGGATTTACGAGAATATTGGGAGATAATCATCAAAAAACGAGTGCTAATTTTAGTGGTTCTTTTTCTTGTGGTGTTAGCAGTAACAATATATAGTCTTGTTGCCACTCCAATATATGAGGCAACGACAACAGTCATTGTGCAGGAGCAAGGGGCAAGCCAAATGTTGTTTTTGGATGGTTTTTCGAATATGGGTAAAAATCAGGCCCAAAATTATATTCAGATTATGAAAAGCCGAAATATTTTGGAGCAAGTTCATGACAGGGCGGGGCTCTCCGAAGAGTATGATTTAATCAAGTTGGCTAAGAAGTTAAATATACAACCCGTTCAGGGCAGTGACTTACTGGCGATTAGCATACAATCCTCAGATCCCGAAGAAGCGCAATTAATAGTTAATTCATTGGCAGACGTTTTTATAAATTGGAATACTCTTTATAGGCAAGATGATGTACGTAGTGCAAGGGAGTTTATTCAAAGACAACTTATTACTGTTGAAGAGAATCTAAAGTTGGCCGAAGAAAATCTAAAGCAATTTAGGGAAGACGAAAAGCTTCTATCCCCAACGGAAGAAACCATTGCAGGTATTGGGCAATTAGCAAACCTAGAAAAATTACAGGCTGAAGCGGATATTGCCATCAGAGAGACTCAAGAAAGAATTGAAAGGGTACATGCTAAATTATCAGCGGAAGAGGAAACATTTGTATCGAGCACGACAATTGGGGAAAACGCTTTCGTAACCCAATATAGGGCACGCTTGGCGGATCTGGAGATTTCGTTATCAGGCGCTAGAGAAAAATATACTGATTTACACCCTTCTGTACTGGCGATTCAGGCTGAGATAGAGGATATTAAAGAAAAACTGGCTGATCAAGTTGAACGAGTGATTGGAACTGAAACAAGAACCGTTAATCCAATACACCGCGAATTATATGGAAGTTTAATCGATCTTGAAGTGGGCTTGAATGCTTATCACGCGCGTAAATTAGCTTTGCAAGAGATAATTGACTCTACAGAGGATAAACTTGGACTTTTACCCCAGAAGGAATTGCAATTAGTTCGCCTAATGAGGGATAGCAAAGTTCTAGAAGAACTCTATGTCATGCTACGTACTAAGGTTGAAGAAACTCGTATCACTGAAGCTATGCAAACTGCCGATGTACATGTTATAGATACAGCTTTATTGCCGGAGCTTCCTGTTAAGCCAAGGGTTAAGTTAAATATAGCAATAAGTATCGTTCTTGGTGCTTTCTTAGGAGTTGGCTTGGCATTCTTAATAGAGTTTATGGACAATACTGTGAAAACAAAGGAAGACGCCGAACGTCTCTTGGGAATTCCCGTTCTCGGTCAAATTCCCGATTTCGACTTTGGAAAAAGTATGGAAAAACGTAAAATCTTTACGAGAAAAAGGGTGTGAGATTTGTGCGTAAAGGGCGTAAACAAGAAAATGGTAGGGCGCGCTTAATTGTGCATGACGATCCTAAAGCGGTGGGAAGTGAAGCGTTTAGAACACTTAGGACTAATTTGCAATTCACTAGTCCCGATCAAGATTTAAAGTCAATTTTATTAACCAGTGCCGGACCGGGTGAAGGTAAATCTACAGTGTCAGCTAATTTGGCCGTTGCCTGGTCTCAATCGGGCGCAAAAGTTGTGCTAGTAGGTTGCGACCTTCGTAAACCTGTTCTTCATGAAATGTTTTCCATTAGGAATGTTCCGGGTTTAAGTGCTGTGCTTTCCGGAGCCGCATCTTTAAAAGATGCTATCGTTTCCAGCAATATCCCCGGTTTAGATGTTATTCCCGCGGGTCCGCTTCCCCCAAACCCGGCTGAGCTTCTTCAATCTAAAGCAATGGTATCGGTTATTGAAGAACTGGAAAAAAGCTACGATATGGTTATCTTAGATGGTACTCCTGTGATTGCAGTTACAGATGCTGCTGTGATGGCAAATCAAGTAGATGGAATTGTGCTTGTTATAGGTTCTAATCAGGTGCCCAGGGAAATGGCTTTACAAGCTAAAAACTTGTTAGAGCAAGCGCAGGCCAAATTACTTGGGGTTATTATGAATAAGGTTAAATTCAAAGAATCAAATATGTATTACTATTATTATAATGAAGTGGATCAAGCGCAATGATAGATCTTCATACACACATTTTACCAACTGTAGATGATGGTGCTGCAGACTTGTCCATGTCCTTGGGCATGGGGAATTACGGGGTTGAGCATGGTGTAATCAAGGTGGCAGCCACCCCCCATTTCTATTCAATTCCGGATTGGTCATTAATAAAAGAAAAAGTATCCCAATTACAGAGTGAATTCGATAATGCCGGGATCCCTATTGAGTTAGTCGCGGGAGCCGAGATTTTCGTAGATAATAGTATTTTAGAATTGGATAAGGAAGATATCCCTACCTATGGCGATGGTGGTAAATATAGTCTCATTGAATTCCCGATGCAACAAGTGTCTTGGAATGCCGAACAAGTCATTTTTCATCTTCAGGTTAATGATATTACTCCGATTATTGCCCATCCTGAACGCTATAGGCAGGTGGTAGAGGATCCTGAAGTAGTCTTAAATTGGATAAATTTAGGTTGCCTGATTCAAATGAATGCAGGTAGCATATTAGGTAGATTTGGCTCGAAGGTCAAGGAAACCTCTGAGATCATGCTCACCCATAACATGGTACATTTGGTAGCAAGTGACGCCCACGGCTCAGAACGCCGTCGTCTCAATCTTCCGGAAGCTTACGAAGAATTAACCAAAGTAGTTGGAGAAGCTAAGGCTACTGATCTTGTACGTAATAATCCAAATTGTATATTAGAAGGGGATTTCCATCCCACTGAAGAACCGCTGAAATATAAGAAAAAGAAAAGATTCTTTTTCCTTTAAATGAATACCATCTGCTGACTATCCGTATATTAAGGTCAGGAGGTGTTTGTGGTGGTATTTTGCCGTTTTACTTGCACTAAGAGAGATAAATGCGATCAATTGGAGTTTTACTGTTCGCACTTTGAACGTCGCATGGAAATCGATTTGCTGGAAAAATGCCAACATTGTACAGAATACAAATCCATGTAAGCATCACCCCATAAGGAAAGGGGACTAATAGCATTGCTCCGGTGGATGATCGTTATAGTCTATATTGCTTCAATGTTTTTATTCGCGGGCCAAGAAACATCTAGTGCAAATTTCACCAATAAATTCTTAGCGAAATTGTTGCCGCAATTAAGTCGTGCAGAGTTAAAGTCCTTTGTTCTAATATTACGCAAAGTTGGGCATGTTTTGGCATATGGAGTTTTAATGTACTTGATGTATAACGCGTGCCATAAGACGAAAAGTACACGACGAATTGCCTTACCATTAGCGGCTGTGGTAACTTTCTTGGTGGCAATGGCAGATGAAATGTATCAAATGCGACTTGTACATCGAACCGGGGCTTGGAAAGACGTGGCAATTGATAGTGGTGGGATTGTATTTGTTAGTCTTGTAATCTGGTTGCGGGAAACGATTAGAAAAAAGAAAACCTCCAAGCCGTTGGAGAAGGCTGGAGATGAGGATGTAAACTAAAGCCTCTATCTATCACTCTAGATAGGGGCTTTTCTATATTGATTTTTTTAGTAAAGCGTTTCTTTCGGCTTCAGACACTTGGGTGGACCGCTCAAGTTCTTCATCTGGGCTTTTAATACCGGCTGCTTTTCGCAACAAGCTATTTTCCAGTTTTAAGAGTTCAATTTCTTCGAGTAAGGCTTGAATTTTTTCTTCAGACTTATTCACTAGAAAAACTCCCATCTGATTTTTTTTATTTTCTTCGGCAAATTTCGTCGTTTCCCTGCAAAAACTAGAAAAATTATACCATATTTTAAGAATTTAAATATAGAAGTTCTGTTTTTGCAAGGGCTTCCTCAACCAAATCATCAACGCGGAGTTCCTCTTCGGCCCTCAATACTTGTTCAATACTCGGCCTGGTGGCGGGGTTTTGCGGTACAAAAACAGTACAGCAATCTTCATATGGTAAAATTGAAGTTTCGTACGTTTCCATTTTAACGGCCAAGTCAATTATTTCTTGCTTATCTAAACCAATTAGGGGGCGATAAACGGGCATGCTTGTCACGGCATTAATTGTGTGGATACTTTCCATGGTTTGACTAGCTACCTGGCCCAAACTATCGCCTGTTATCAGAGCAAAAGCATTTTCTCGTTCAGCTAATTTAGCGGCAATTCTTAACATAAAACGCCGCATAAGAGTAATATTTAAACTTGGAAAAGAACCCTTTTGTAGTTCTTTTTGAATTTCAGTAAAATAAACAACCCACAACTTCATTTTGCCTCCGGCGTTATAATGGCTGAGTCGTTTTCCTAGTTCAACGACCTTTTCCTTAGAACGTTCGGAAGTGAAGGGGTAGGAATGAAAATGAACACCCTCTATATCTACGCCTCTTTTCATAGATAAAAAGCCTGCCACCGGACTATCAATACCCCCGGAAAGCAGCAATAAACCTTTACCGGATGAGCCGGCGGGTAGACCGCCTTGACAAGGGATGACTTTGGAATATAGGAATGCCCCCTCTTGGCGAATCTCCACATTTAGAACGAGCTCCGGTCGATGAACATCAACGGTCAAATTGGGGATGTTTCTCAATAGGTGCCCGCCTAATGCACTGCTTACCTCTGGAGATTTTAGGGGAAAACTTTTATTGGGGCGCCTGGTCTCAACTTTAAAGGTTTTACCCTCCGCTTCTTCCATTGCCTTGAAGGCACCGGCCTTTATATTTTCAATATCCAGTTCGGTTTTTAAAACCGGTGAAACTGAAACTATTCCAAAAACAGTTTGCAATCGTTCTGCTAATTCTCCCCAATTATCTTTGGTTTCTAAATAGATTCGACCAAAGGTCTTCGTTATGGCTCCGTGATCTATATCCCTTAGGGCAACACGGATATTTGTTAGTAATTTATCTTCAAAAACTCTTCTATTACGACCTTTAAGGCTTAGTTCTCCGTAACGAATGAGTAGTAAGGGGTACATGGAAACATCTCCTCACATATAAATATTACGAATTTCTTCAACTGTTTCTCTTAGACTATAAACCACCTTATCAATTTGGGCAAGCGTTATTTGCGGCGAAAGGCTAATTCGGATTGACGATAATAGCTCATCTTCATGTAGGTTAATGGCTCTAAGAACATGTGATGTTTCCTTGCTCCGTGATGAACATGCGGCCCCCATAGAGCAGTAGATATGTCGTTGCTCTAAAAAGTGAATCAGTACTTCCCCCCGCACTCCTTTAAAACTAACATTTAAAATATGTGGGGCTCCATCTATTGGGCTGTTCACCCTTGATTGAGGAATTGAATCTACACCTTCTAAAAGGCGGTCGCGCAAGTTAGTCAAACTTTGATTGTTTTTATCTAGGTTTTCTACTGCAATCTGTGTAGCCTTAGTAAGCCCAACTATACCCGGGATATTTTCGGTCCCCGGACGCAGCCCATTTTCTTGGTTACCTCCAAACAAGATTGGTCTTATCTGGGCTTCTTGATTTGCGTATAGTAACCCAACGCCTTTAGGTCCGAAGATCTTGTGTGCGCTAAAGGTCATTAGGTTAGCCTTTAACTCAGGAATGTTAACCTTGATCTTTCCGAGGGCTTGGATGGCATCAACATGGAAAACAATATTATGATTGCGCTTTTTATTTTCCCCCTCAAGAATTGTACCTATTTCGGCTATGGGTGCGATTGTACCTAACTCATTATTTACCATCATTACGCTAACTAGCTTTGTGTTCGGACGCAGGTTTTCTTTAACCTCAAGGGCATTTATTCTACCAAAACTATCAACGTTAAGATAGGTGACTTCCCACCCAGACTCTTCTAGATGCTTAATAACATTAAGAACAGAAGGATGTTCCATGGGAGTGGTGATTATGTGTCCGGGGTTACGTAAAAAGAAAGGTATATTTGCCACTCCAAACAGTGCTAAGTTGTTGGCTTCCGTACCGCTAGCCGTAAAGTATAGATCCGAAACTTTAGCATCTAAAAGTTTACTCAATTGAGAGCGACACGAAGAGATGGTTCTTTCGGCGTCAATCCCAAGCAAATGTGGTGAAGAAGGGTTACCAAATTGCCGAGACCAATATGGCTCCATTGCTTGTATGACTTTCTGATCTAGTGGAGTTGTTGCACTATTATCTAAATATATATCTTCGGTCATATTCAAACTCCTTATGTTCTCTGAAAAAGGTTATACTTTGTAATTTTAAAAGAAGGGTTGCATTTAAATTCTAGTTTTCACCTTGTTTTCCTCTTTCTAATATCTTAAGATTGGGGTAGGTGAGGAAAATGCGTGGATGGTATTGGTATCTTGGTTTTAAGCAACTAAAACATCACATAAAGCAAACTATGATTGGAGTAGGGGGCATAGCTGCTTCAGTTGTGGCGTTAATGGTGATCCTTTCTTTCAGCCAGGGTATTGAGGAATTTATTGTGGAGCGCATTTTACTCCTAACGCCTCACCTATCGGTGGAGGCGGGCTATAATGATTTTATCTTAGAAGATTGGCAAAATTCTTTAGAAGAGTTTCCCGGCGTCTACGGAAGTTCTCCTTATCTTCTGTTCCCCGGAGTCGTGCAAAGGGGATTAGTCAACGAATCAGTCGCTTTTAAAGCGGTTGACTGGGATTTAGAAGATCAACTTTTTGATTTACAAACCCTCTTAGACGAGGGTGAATGGTCAAAAATAAGAAGGGGCAATGGTCTTGTTATAGGCGGTGAATTGGCTCTTAGACTCGGTGCTGACTTAGATGACAATATTACGGTTATTACTGCCTATGGAGCACGTAATTTAGAACTAATGGGTATATTTTATACCGGATACTATCCTTTAGATAGCGGTTTAGCTTTAGTTTCTTTAGGAGAAGGAAAGGATTTATTAGAAACAGATGGAGTAAGCGGTTATGGTCTGAAAATTAGAAATTTATCCCATGTAGATCAGTATATCCTTCCCCTACAGGACTTAACCGGTTTATGGATACGTCCTTGGTATGACAAAGAGCAAAGTATGTTTATTACAATGTCAATTCAAAAAGTTGTACTTGTATGGATTACTGTATTTTCCCTTTTAATAGGTGCCCTTGGCATAATGAACATCTTCCTCCTAAGAAGCTGGCAACAAAGTCGTAGTGTAGGGGTTTTACGAACCCTTGGTGCCACGCCGAAGCAAATTGGGGCACTACTACGAACGCAGGGAGTTTATTGCGGGATTATGGGAGGCACTATAGGTATTATATTAGCACGTCTAGTTGTATTTATCCTTGGTAGGATAGATATTCGCCTTCCGCAGGTTTTTTATCTTGAAAGACTACCCATAAGCTGGGCACAAGGCGACCTTTGGTGGGTTGTTTTATTAGCCTTAATTACAGGGTTAGGAGCGGTTGTGTGGCCGGCCTTGCGTATGACTAGGATTGACGTGGGGGAGGTCTTAAGAAATGATTAGCCTTTTAGAGTTTAGGAATGTATGTAAAGGATATCCAAAATTATCTGTACCCGTTATAGATGGAGTTAGCTTTAAAATAGAGCAAGGTGAACGGATTGTTGTTCTAGGTGCATCCGGATCGGGAAAGACAACACTGTTGCAATTAATGGGACTTTTATTACGTCCCGATTCCGGAAATGTTCTGATTGAAGGCGAGGATGTTCAAGATTGGTCGGAGTCAAAGAGATCCCGCTGGCGTAATCAAAACTTGGGTTATGTATTCCAAGATTTTGGGCTAATCCCCGAACTAAATCTTGTGGACAATATAGAACTTCCTTTGCGAATTGCAGGTTTGAGAACTTCAGGTTTGGATGGAATGAAGTTTTTATCAGAAGTGGATTTGTGCGGTAGGGAAAAAGCATTTCCTGCCGAAATTAGTGGGGGAGAAAGTCAAAGAGTGGCAATTGCGAGAGCATTAGTTGGTCACCCCAAATTGATCTTAGCCGATGAGCCCACGGGCAATTTACAAGGTCAACAAGGTAAGCAGATTGCCGAACTTTTTAAGAGATTACAAGTAAAACTCGGTTTTACTTTAATAGTCGCAACACATAACGAAGATTTAATTGAATTATTAGATGCGAAAACATGGATTTTGTCCGGTAGACTAACAAAATCTACATAGGAAGCGGAGGCTAATTTAATGAAAAGAAAACTAACTTTTTTACTACTTATTGCTATCCTTTTGACCGGATGCTTCGGACGGGAAAGGGTTATGGTCAAACCAAGGGTTGATATGGGAGCCAAAGTTGCCGTGATCTATTTTTACAACTTTACTGACGAACCCATGATTACGAAAGATGTTGAAGATGCTTTAGTACTGGGACTATCCGACTACTATCAGGTCGTTAAACCCATCGACGCGGAAAGGGCCTTAATCGATCTAGGTTTACGACGCGGAGAAGAACCCACGGCTAAAGAAATTGTTCGGTTAGGGAAAAAACTAAATGTGGATTCTATAGTATATGGCGAAGTAACCGGATATTTTGAACCCATTACCACCTTACCTGTATCAGTTATTGAAACACGGGTAAATGACGATGGGGAAAATGAGTATAAGTGGCAAGCGGGTCAAGTTACTCAAGTAATGATTAGTTTTTCCGGTAAAGTAATGGAAACAAAAGAGGGAAGGGTTGTATATCGTAATCGCGTTAAGGGTGAGAAAGAGTATACATCCACCACCACATTGCGACCTATCTGGTGGAAAGAGGGAAAGACTCCGGATGCCTGGGATATTCCGAGAACCCATAGAAAAGATATTCCCGATGCCAGAAAGAAAGCGCTTAAGCAGGCAATTAATCAGTTTACAGCAGATCTCATGCCCACATATGTTTGGAAGAAAATCGAGGATTAATTGAAACTGTGTTATTTGACATAAATATGGTTCGATGGTAATATATAATGGTATTGATGCTCATCAAGAGTGGTGGAGGGACTGGCCCTATGAAGCCCGGCAACCAATAAAGTTTGGTGCTAAGTCCTGCAAAATCCTGGAGAGGGTTTTGATAGATGAGGAGTATTACTCGAAATCCGATCCTCTCCCGCAAGGGAGAGGTTTTATTTATGCAGAAAAGGTGGTTATTATGGCAGGTAAAAAGTATTCATTTACATCCGAATCTGTAACAGAAGGGCATCCTGATAAGGTTTGCGATCAGATTTCCGATGCCATTGTTGATGCGATTTTAGAGAAAGATAAAAATGCCCGTATTGCATGCGAGACGGCCATCTCCACCGGATTAGTCTTGGTTTTAGGTGAAATAACCACAGATTGCTATGTGGATATTCCCAAGATCGTGCGTGATGTGGTACGCGGTATTGGATATGATCGGGCAAAATACGGTTTTGATGCTGATACATGTGCTGTGCTTACAGCCATAGAGGAGCAGTCCCCGGATATTGCCCTCGGTGTAAATAAGGCTTTAGAAAAACGTGCAGGCGATGCGGATCTTGACTCACAGATGGGTGCGGGAGATCAGGGCATTATGTTCGGTTATGCAACGGACGAGACACCTGAATATATGCCCATGCCCATTGCGCTAGCACATAAGTTGGCTAAGAGGTTGGCACAAGTTCGTAAGGATGGCACTATCCCTTACCTTAGACCCGACGGAAAAACTCAAGTATCCATAGCTTATGATCAAGACGATCGACCGATGAGTATAGAAAATATCGTGGTTTCGGCCCAGCATCACCCCGATGTTGACCAACAGACCATATTTGATGACATATATAAACATGTGATATCTGCCGTTGCTCCTGAGCAGTTTGTGAAGGAAGATACTAAAGTATTGGTTAATCCCACCGGTAGGTTTGTGGTTGGCGGTCCTTTAGGTGATGCGGGGTTGACGGGAAGAAAAATTATTGTAGATAGTTACGGTGGATTAGGTCGTCACGGAGGTGGGGCTTTCTCAGGTAAAGATCCATCTAAGGTTGATCGGTCTGCTTCTTATGCTGCGAGGTATGTGGCCAAGAACATAGTAGCTGCCGGGCTCGCGAGAAAAGTCGAGATTCAGGTGGCATATGCAATTGGTGTGGCTAACCCCGTTTCCCTTTATGTGGATACCTTCGGAACAGCGGTTATCCCTGAAGAAGATATAGTACAGTTAATTCGGGAAAACTTCGATTTACGACCTGCCGCCATTATACGCGGACTCGATCTATTAAATCCCATATATCGCCAAGTGGCCGCTTACGGACACTTCGGTCGCTTAGATCTGGACTTGCCTTGGGAGCGCTTAGATAAAGTTTCTGCACTTATAAAAGGATAGGAAGCTTATATTGTATAAGAAAAAATACAGCCCCTCGTTAAGAGGGGCTGTTCGCTATTTGGTTTTAGAAAACCGGCACTACACCGCCGCCATAGCTTTCTTCAATGAATGTTTTAACTTTTTCGCTACGCAATATTTCAGCTAACTTTAGTAAATCAGGATTGTCTACATCATCGCTTCGTACAGCTAAAATGTTAACGTACGGCGATTCTCCACCTTCTTAAAAGATAGAATCTTTTATGGGATTAAAATCGGCTTGTAGTGCATAGTTTCCATTAATTACGGCCGCGTGAACATCCGGTAAAGTGCGGCTTAACTGCGCTGCTTCAAGTTCTACAAATTTAATATTCAGTTTATTTTCAATAATATCAAAAACAGACGGCTCGATTCCTGCTTTCGGATCTAGTTTGATTAAGCCCGCTTCTTGCAGAAGCAATAGTGCCCTAGTTCCATTGGAGGCATCATTGGGAATAGAGATTTGTGCTCTCTTAGGTAGATCGGCAAGGGAGGAAATCTTTTGACTGTAGACACCTAGAGGTTCTACGTGAATACCAGCTAATGATACTAAATCAGCACCCCTATCTTCGTTAAAGCCTTCCAAGTACGGAAGGTGTTGAAAAAAGTTTGCATCTAATTCATTATCCTGTAAAGCAAGATTTGGTGTAAGATAGTCAGTGAACTCAATAATTTGCAAAGTGATTCCTTCGGTTTTGAGGTCTTCCACAATAATTTCTAAGATCTCCGCGTGGGGAACCGGCGTTGCTCCGACTTTTATAACTTTAGCGGTTGCTATACCTGCAGTTAATAAGGAAAAAACCAAGATAGAGATAACTAATAAATTTCTTTTCATTTCATAAACCTCCTAATTTTTATGGTAAAGTTTGTGGGCAATTTTATCACCCACCATTTGTATTCCTTGAACTAATATAATCAAGATAACAACTGTTTGTATCATAACATCTCCCCTGAAACGTTGGTAACCGAACCGTATGGCCAAGTCACCTAAACCGCCTCCACCGATTGCGCCGGCCATGGCAGAATAACCAATGAGATTAACTGCAGTTAAGGTCACTGCTAAAACCAGGGCAGGGAGTGCTTCGGGAATCAAAACTTTATAAATAATTTCAGGGGGCGAGGCCCCCATACTTTCCGCCGCCTCAATAACACCGGGGTCCACTTCCTTGAGAGCCCCTTCAACTAACCTAGCCACAAAGGGTATGGCTGCAACTGTTAAGGGGACAATTGCTGCAGTTGTTCCAATGGAGGTGCCTACAATTTTGCGTGTAAAAGGAATTATGGCGACCATTAGGATAATAAAGGGGACTGAACGTCCGAGATTAACAATGGCACCGAGCGCTTTATTAAGCACAATTTGCTCTAAAATATGATTCTCTTCCGTCGTAGCTAATAGAATTCCCAGCGGTAAACCGATAATTGTGGCCAAAACTGTTGCTGAACTCACCATGAATAATGTTTCTAGTGTAGCATCCCAAAGCATTAGTTTAACACCTCCACTTTTACACCATTGTTTCTGAGATAAGTAATGGCATTTTCTTTTTTCTCGTGATTGCCCGATAGCTCAATCAGAAGCATTCCGAAAGGTGTCTCCTTCATTTGATCAACTCTTCCAAAGAGGATGTTTACATCCAATTCATATGCTCGTACCATTTGAGAAATAATGGGGTCATGTGTTTTTTTGTCTACAAATGTCAAGCGAAGTAAGGTATTAGAAATCTCGCTAGGTTGCGCTTTATAATTTGTTGCTAAAAACCCTTGCAACATCCTCTGAGTTGCTACGCTTTGCGGATTAGTGAACACATCTATTACGGGGCCGACTTCTTGTAAAAATCCGTTTTCCAAAACAGCCACTTTGTCGCAGATCTCCTGAATAACCGACATTTCGTGCGTAATGATAACGATTGTCAATTGAAGTTTTTCGTTGATTTCTTGCAAAAGCTTTAATACGGAGGTTGTAGTTTCAGGATCCAATGCCGATGTCGCTTCATCGCAAAGTAATAATTTAGGTTCAGTTGCTAGTGCTCGAGCAATTCCGACCCTTTGCTTTTGACCCCCGCTCAATTGTTCGGGATAAGCATTAAGTTTATCCGTTAGCCCTACAAGGCTTACTAGATTTTGAACTTTTTCTTTTATTTCATCCTTGGAGGCACCGGCTAATTCTAATGGAAATGCAATATTACCAAAAACAGTGCGGGAATTTAATAGATTAAAATGTTGAAAGATCATGCCAATTTTTTTACGTTCGATGCGTAATTCTTTAGCATCGAGATTGTTCATTAGTACTCCATCTACAATAATATCCCCTCGATCCGGCTTTTCTAACATGTTAATGCATCGAACTAAAGTGGATTTTCCCGCGCCGCTTTGCCCGATGATCCCAAAGATTTTTCCCTCAGGAATATTTAGATTTATGTTTTTGAGGGCGTGGACGGTATCTTTACCTGCAAAAGTTCTGTCCACATTTTTAAATATAATCACTTTGTGCCTCCTTAAAAAAAAGACCTCTTCGTAAAAGAAGAGGTTCGCATCTGAATTTAACTAGAAGCTTACCCCTCATCTGTCTGGAAATCCAGCTGGAATTGGCACCTTGTAGGAATTAATTAAATCCACCGGTTGCCGGGCTTCACAGGGCCAGTCCCTCCACCTCTCTAGATAAGAGTAGCATAAAAGATATAATATTAAATTCAGTATAATAGGCAAGTATAACTTTGTCAACAAGGAATTTCGGGCTTTAGCTGGAAATTAATAAGGAAGAAATGCTAATATCAATAATACTAATTAATTTAAATTTATGGAAAAATCAGTCGTTAGGAGGAGTGGTTTTGGAAAATCTGCGGTTGTCTTCGGAAATGCTAGAGAACATTGTCCAACGTACTTTAAATGAACTTGAAAATGGACGCGCCCAGATCTTTCAATTTGCAGAGGCTGCTCGTGAGGAATGCACACGTGTCGAACGAGTTTTGGAGGCAGTGCAATTTGAATTGCAGTTAACAGTGGAAAATGTTGAAGACTTGACCACAAGATTTACAACTATTAGAGAAAGACTTTATGAAGTAAACAAGGAATTTCATGAGTACAGCGAAGAAAAAAAAGAAAATATTTACGAAGAAGCGAGTAAAGTAAGGGAAGAATTAGCCGCATCGAGGGAAAGGGAGCGGGTCTTAAGGGTCCGGCATCGCGAGTTAAAGCAAATTTTAACGAAATTTCAGCAGATCGCTGAGAAAGCCGAACGTTTAGTTTCGCAATTGGGTGTTGCATTAAATTATTTGTCCAATGATGCAGAAAAAGTAAATGATCAACTCGGCACCTTGCAGGCAAGGGAAGTGGTGGGTCAACAGATTCTTAGAAGTAAGGAGCTTGAACGGAAAAGGATGGCCGGGCTGTTGCACGATGGACCTGTTCAGGATTTAGCAAACCTAGGAATTCAACTCGAGGTTTGCGAGAAACTCCATAAGGAAGGAAAACACGAAGAAGCGATTAAGAGATTTGCCGAACTAAAAGGTATTGTTCAAGGAAGTTTAGGTAAATTGAGACATATAATCTATGATTTGAATCCAATGACATTGGATGATCTGGGACTTGCAGTAACCGTAAAGAATTTCTTAGTAAACTTATCAAATAGAACGGGTATTAACACCGAGTTCAATGTACTGGGAAAGGAAGTTCACTTAGAACCATCGATCGAAATGGTTCTTTTTAGAATTATTCAAGAATCGGTTCAAAACAGTCATAAACATGCCAACCCTAACAGTGTTAAGGTGGTATTAGAATATTCATCAAATTTCGTGTTAGTTGAGATAAAAGATGACGGAGAAGGTTTTGATCTTCAGGCGATAAAGAAAAAGATTCGGTCAGGTAATCATTATGGTCTTCTTAGTATGCAAAGTAGATTAGAACTGATCAAAGGAACCTTTTCCATAAAAAGCAGTCTCGGTGAAGGGACAAAGACCCTAGTTAAGGTACCATTGGATAATGCTATACGGAGGTCTTAAAGATGAAGGATATTAAAGTTTTGATTGCAGATGACCATCCTTTACTCCGCGGGGGCTTGTGTCGTCTTTTAGAATTGGAAAGAGGAATCTCCGTGGTTGGTCAGGCGAATAATGGTTTAGAGACACTTAGACTTGTTGAGGAACTGCAACCTGATTTGGTTTTACTAGATATAAATATGCCTGATTTAAATGGGATCGAGGTGGCTAAAAACCTACGGACCAATTTTCCGGAGATTAGAGTTTTAATCTTTACTATTCATGATAAAAGCTCTTACGTAAATGAAATGATTCGGCTTGGAGCCCACGGGTATCTTTTAAAAGATGCTGAACCTAATAAGGTTGTTGATGCAATCAAAAAGATAATGGAAGGTGAAACCGTTTATTCAGTTGATTTGATGGAACATGTTATGGAGCATTACCATCACATGGAAATACAGTACGGCCGATTGCAAAGTGCAGCTACGATTAGTGAATTGTCGCTAACAGCAAGAGAAACCGAGATCCTCGGATATATTGTTGAAGGATTAAGTAATAAAGAGATTGCTCAAGTTTTATCTATCACAGAAAAAACGGTAAAAAATCATATTACCCGTATTTTTAAGAAACTAGACGTTGAAGATCGGACTCAGGCAGCAGTATTTGCAGTTAGTGAAGGCTTGTTTTCACTCGATTAATCTTCAGTAAGAACCCCCAAGAACTCTAATTCGTTAATAACTAAACGAAAACGGCATCCCAGAAGTGTTGAAGCTTTTTTGCACATTTCCATGCGCGAGAGGTATATTTCAAAGAAGTCCATTATTTGGCAAATGCTCTGATCAAAACATAATTCCAGTGTAATGGTTTGTAATTCTCGCTCTAAATAAAGTTTGGTATCGGTGATGGCTAAGTTCACCCGATCGTGGATACTTGGGCGCTCTTCGTTGGCAAGCCGATTGGCTCGCGTACGGTGGGCGTCACTTTTGTCAGCCAAGATCAATGCCGCGGTAATTGGACTAACCGCTTCACCGATTTCCACTTCGTGGTTAGCAATAGCCATGGTAATTGCAGCAATTTCTTGAGGATCCATCCCTAAGCGCCGTAATTCGTAATAGACAAGGTTTGCCCCTGAAATGCTGTGATATTTGCGATTCAGCATATTCCCCACATCGTGAAGGTATCCGGCGATTGCCCCAAGTTCAACCGTTCTTGAATCGTAACCCAATTCAGTAAGTATCTTAGCAGTTTTTTCGGACACATATGATACATGCCTGAAGCCGTGCTCAGTATAGCCTCGTGCGCGCAAATAAGTATTGGAATTGTTAATTAAGGTATGAAAGACCGGATCATTCTTAATATCGGCGAGAGTTATCATTGTGATTCCTCCTAAATTGTGTTGATCTATTTATATCATAGTGAAATTTTTACGGCAAGCTTCACGACGAAGGTCCTACACAAAGTGGGACTATAGTCCGCTATAAATTTAGTGTCTAAACTGTTATAATTATATGCAATGGATTTTATATTTTTGTAAATACAATCCACAATAAGATTTATGCTTAAGCTTCATTTAGCTGAGCAAATTAGGAAAGCGGTAGCCACCCCCAACCCCGACCCAGGCTACTGCTTTTCTTTTTTTGTCCCTAGCATTTAGTTAGTCTTTATTGCAGGATTTTGAACGAATGGGGACGAAATAATTATGTGCCCAGGGTTCATAGGGAGGACCTTATGCAAAAACTACAGATTTTTGTTGTTCGTTCAAATGATGAATTCCGGTTGGGCTTATGTCGTAATCCACTTCACCTTGTTAATATATGGCGTGGAGACTTAGAAGATATTATAATTTTATCAACACCATTACCTAGTACAGAGGCTTATCTGGAGCTTACGGTTTGGAAGCGGAGATTTCTAGGTAGATTTAGCAAGTGTTGGTGGCATTATTTGCGTTTTAAACAAACTCACACCCTTCCCGCTAGATCCTCGAATGTTATCACCAAAGATGACTTGACCCCCATTTTATCTAATATTGAAACCCTTCTTTCCGGTCGCTTACTCTGTGAACAGCGCCTTTTTTCCACTTTGAGGCAAGAGGGATATTGGCCAAGTGATGTGAGCCGGGCCCTAGATTGGGGAATTTTTTCAGAAAAAATAATTCAGTTACCCGGTTTCAAAGAAGAAGCGTGGGGCCAGATCGTTTGCAATCGCTGTAATAGTACCAATGTAAATAAGCGCCCATGCTTAACATGCGGCAAATCCGATTGTCTTTACTGTAAAGATTGTTCAACCATGGGAAAGAACCGTGGCTGCAGTGTATTATTGGCGGTGGATAAAGATGATGATTTTGATCTTTCCGCCAACGCAAAGTTAGAATTGACCTATGAATTAACCGCGGCCCAACAGAATGCAAGCGATAAATTGCTCGATTCATGGTCTAATGGAATAAAGCAAACACTTATTTGGGCGGCTTGCGGGGCGGGCAAGACGGAGGTCACCTTTTCCTTGATTCAAAAGGTTCTCAATGAGGGTAAGCAAGTTCTTTTTGCCATCCCTAGGCAGGCCATAGTAAGGGAAATGGCACAACGTTTAGAAAAGGCATTTCCCGAGACAGCCGTGGCGGTTCATTACGGCGGTCAACCGTGGTTTGCCCATGGAAACCTTGTGGTGGCCACCACACATCAAGTATTGCATTTTCGCAATCGATTTCACCTCGCCATACTCGATGAAGTAGATGCTTTCCCCTATCACGGAAGCGAAATGTTGAGATTCGGTCTTTTGCGTTCGTTACGCCCACAAGGGCATTTAGTAGAGATGACTGCAACACCGAACTTTCAAAATAAATTTCAACATACTATTACTATCCCCGCACGGTATCATGGGTATCCTTTACCGGAGCCGCGACTTATCCATTATAAATTACCATTATCATCACAACTCGAATCTCAAGACTTACCTTCTTTTGTGGTCGAAAAATTAAAGCAACGGGGATCGTGGTTGGTTTTTGTTCCCACCATTGCCGCTTGCACTGTTCTTCGTGATTGTTTGAGTGAAGTATTGGCGAAACCGGTGGGTATTTGCCATTCTCAAGAGCCAAATAGGGATCAAACCATAATGGCTCTAAAAACAAATAAGCTAGATGTGGTGGTTACAACCTCTATCTTAGAACGTGGTGTTAATTTTCCCGGGATTGAAGTCATGGTTTTGTACGCAGATCATCCCCTGTTTTCCACTAGTGCTTTGGTGCAGATTGCCGGCAGAGTGGGGCGTAGCGCTGAATTTCCTGTTGGTCGAGTATTTTTTATAGGAAATAGGGTCACCGCTTCCATGCGTGGGGCGCAAAATCTAATTAAAAAGCTAAACAACGAAGCAAGAGAACAGGGGTTGCTACCAAATGAAAAATCTACTTAAATGGTGGCACGCTTTTGATCAGCTTCTTTTTCCCAATGCGCCTTTATGTGGCTTATGTGCGCAAAATCCCAGTCTAGCCGTTGGGGTATGTGATGTTTGCCTTCGCTCATTGTCCATCGATTGGAAGGAAAGTTTAGTTTTTGGTCGTCCTTGTTTCTCCTTAGTTGCCTATCAGGGATATGTGAGGGATTTAATTCACCGGATGAAATTTCAATCGGGGTATGACACCGCCGGTTCTTTTGGATTCTTGCTTGGCCTTGCCGCACGCGAGGAGCCAAGGTTACAGCATATAGATTTTTTACTTCCGGTGCCCCTCCACGATAATAGATTGTCAAAAAGAGGATTCAATCAAGCGAGTATTCTTGCCGATAACATAAATAGGGCATGGAAAAAACCAATTTGTAGCCATATGCTCCGTGTCCGTGACACTAAACCCCAAAGCGAATTATCTTCGGGTGAACGTAAAGATAACTTGTTAGGGGCATTTGATATGCTTCCGGGATTTGATTTTAAAGGAAAGACCTGCCTAATTGTTGATGATGTAATAACTTCGGGACATACGTTTATGGTGTTGGCTAATTTAGTTGAACAATATGGGGGTATCCCAATGGGGTTATTTGTTGCTCGAACAGAAGCGAGAAAGGAGTAAAGAATAATGCTAAAAAACTGCGAAAAGTGTAATCGAGTTTTCGCCCACCCAACAAGATCCATGTGTGAAGGGTGTTTCGAAGAAGAATTGGCGAACTTCGTTGCAGTAAAGGAATACTTAAAGGAAAATCCCGGTGCAAGTGTTGCCCAAGTGGCAAATGAAACGGAAGTGGATGTTGGAATAATTTATGAGTATATCCGCCAGGGAAGATTAGATATTATTCCTTCTGACGTGAAGTTTCATTGTGAAATTTGTGGTGCGGAGATTTCTTCCGGTAGAATTTGCCCAAAATGTAAGGGAGATTTAGTTAAAGGATTTAGATCGCAACCCGTTTCAGAACCAGAACCTGAAAGTAAGCCGCGTGATAGGGGTTCCAAAGTGCATTACCTTGATCAAATCAAAGATCGTCGGTGATTAAAGTTTTAATTAGGTATAGCCGAAGATTACAGTGAGGAAGGAAGGGGTTTTGGAAATGAATATATCTAATAAGGCAGCAATCCAACGTGTTGCCCAGATTTACCAAGGACAACGGCAGACTAGTAAAGTTAAAAAGAAATCCGGCAGTGTCAATTATAACGATGAGGTGACTCTTTCTACAGAGGGCAAGGAGATGCAAACAATGCTTGAAAAGCTAAAAGCCACTCCGGATATTAGACCTCAAGCAATGGAAATTAAGACGGCGATCGAAAATGGTACTTATAAGATTTCGGCTCGTCAAATCGCTCAAGGACTCGCGTCATCTTTAGATAGGAGTTAAGCGAATGGGCATTTGGGAAGACTTTGTGGTTGTTATCCAAAAAGAAAACGACTTGCTTAGTAAATTAGTTGATTTAAGTACGGAAAAGCAAAAGAAGATCAATGATGCCCAAGAAGTGGTGCGTTATGCCAGTGAAGAACAAAATATCTTAGTTCAACTCGAAGAAATTGATAAAGAGCGGGCAATACTTTTTGATGCATTAGCTCCTGGTCTTGATCTAGAAGATTGGCTCCAATCTCTAGATGAAGAAAAGGAGAAAATAATTACACCATTAATTCTTCGTTTAGTGGAGAACATTGGGGAACTTCAAAGGCTAAATGATCTTAACCAAGAACTATTGGCACAATCATTAAGTTTTGTCGAGTTTTCTTTAAATATCTTAATCGGTGATGATGGTTCGCCCACATACCAAAGGCCCGGAGCTAATGCACGGGGAAAATCAATATTCGACCGAAAGGTGTAGCTTATTATGAGAACAACATTTAGCGGAATCTCAATTGCATTAAGAGCGCTGCAAGCCCAGCAAGTATCGCTGGACATTACGGGACATAACGTTGCTAATGCCAATAATCCTAATTATTCTAGGCAAACCGGGTTACATTCGGCTACTAGACCTTATCCCGCACCCATGATGGGGCACAATCCCTCTAATGGTCAATTAGGTACCGGGGTGGAAATCAGTCAAATTAATCGCATGCGCGATACTTTTGTTGATTTACGCTTAAGGCAACAACTTAGTAGTTTTCATTATTGGTCTGCTATGGAAGACGGGTTATCGCAGGTGGAGTTGTTTTTTAACGAACCGGGTGAAAATGGAATTAATCAGGCTCTAGATCAGTTTTGGGATTCTTTGCAGGATTTAAGTAGAGAACCGGACTTTAACTCCGTTCGTGAAGTTGTGGTGCAAAGGGCGCAAGTTCTTGTGGAATCCATAACCACCACCAGACGGCAACTTCAAGATTTAAGGGAAAACATTAATGAAAATATACCCTTAAAGGTTCAAAAAATTAACTCTTTATCTAATCGTCTAGCTGATCTTAATGTGCAAATAGGAAAAATTAGTGCAACAGGGAGTTTGCCCAATGATTTACTTGATTCTCGTGATGCAATTTTGGAGGAATTATCTGAACTAATAGATATTGAGGTGGTTCAAGATCACGTTAACATGGTTGGTGTTACTGTTGGAGGCGCCAGCTTAGTTCATCGTAGCACGGCTTATAATATGACCACCGTGGGACAAGCAAGTGAAGAACAGGGTTATCAAAAGAATATTGTGCGCTGGGCCACCACAGGCAATCTCGTGGAGATAAAATCAGGTGAAATCGGTGGTTTAGAAGCGTTACGTGATGTTGATATCCAGCGTGCCATAGATGATTTGGATAATTGGACCAAAGAGTTAGTTGAACGAGTTAACGAAGTGCACGATCAAGGCTGGGATTTAAAAGACAACGAGGATGCAGATGGCAACCTGGTAGAAAGCACCCCCTTCTTTGTATTCCTAAATAATAATTCCGATTTTGCCGCTTTAAATATTATGGTTAATGAAGAACTCGCCAACGATGTTAGCCTTATTCGTGCAAGTTCAAGAGAAAAAGCCATCGGTAACGGTGAAAATGCCCTTAAACTAGCTCAGTTACGATTTAATAGAGTGCTTGATACAGGTATAGGTTCCGGCGATAACTCGAAGATTACAATTGGCGATGCATTTCGCGCAATTGTTTCCAAGTTAGGCGTTAACACACAAAAGTCAATTAAAATGGTTGAAAATGACGAAACATTGGCGGGTCATTTAAGAAATTTAAAAGAATCTGTCTCAGGTGTGAGTTTAGATGAAGAAATGGCGAATATGATTCGCTTTCAGCATGCGTACGGCGCGGCAGCTCGCATGATGACCGCCGTTGATGAAAGTTTAGATACGATTATTAATCGCTTGGGAATTGTCGGTCGTTAGGAGGGAATGAATAATGCGTATTACAAATAGGACAATTAATAATAATATGCTTTTAAATCTTAATCGTGGTCTTCAACGTTTAGATCGCATTAATACCCAGTTAGGATCGAAAAAGCAAGTGAATGTACCTTCCGATGATCCGGTTAAGGCCGGAGTTATTTTACGGATGAATAGTTCCATTGCGGAAACGGAGCAGTATATCAGAAATAATGAGGCGGCGATTTCATGGTTAGATGCCTCAGATGTGGTTTTCAAAGATGTAATTGAAGTAATCCATCGTGCTAAAGAATTGGCAAATCGAGGTGCAACAGATTCGCAAGATAGTACTTCGAGACAAGCCTTGGCCGATGAAATTGCTCAATTACATGATAGTTTACTTCAGTTGGCTAATTCGACCCATGGTGGCCGTTATTTATTTGCTGGACAACAAACACAGACCTTACCGTTCGTTGTGGATCCGGATTTTGATCCGGAAGCCGGCGGGTTACCCACAATAATATATGAAGGGGACGAAGAGGAGATTAAGTTCGAAATTGGGGTAAATGTAACCATGGGTGTGAATATGAAGGGCGATAAGTTATTTCCCCAAATTTTCGAAGCCTTAGGTGTTGTATATAATCAGCTTGTGGGTGAAGAACCCGATCCCGATGCAACACCCTTAGACGATTTTGATAACGTTTTAGACGATGTCTTACAACACATGTCTGAATTGGGTGGAAAGCAGAATCGAGTGGATTTTGCCCATGAACGTTTATTGGATATGAGACTTAACTTAATAAAGGTACTATCTGAAGCGCAAGATCTTGATTATTCTGAGGCGATTATGGATTTAAAGATGGAGGAATTTGCTTATAGAACGGCCCTATCAGTTGGAGCCAGAATTATTCAGCCTTCATTAATTGACTTTCTACGCTAGGTAGGGCATAGATATGTTAAAAATAACCACTACGTATCCGGAATTTCAATTAAAGACCTATCAACCACGGGCTGAGATCAAGCAAAAAATCATCCAGATTCAAATTGAACACGAGGGGCCCAGTTTGGAGATCGATCAGCTACAAAGCCGTAATGAATTGGGAATCGGAGGCTATGATCATTTAAGTAAGCAAATCAGAGATGAGGGTTTTCAAAAAACATTGGCCGCCATAAAGCAAATTGCTTGGGAGGGCGATGATGTAATGAATCGCGCGGGCCACTTTAGAGAGCAAATGATTTTTGCTGAACAGGCTAAAATGCGGATGGAGTCGGAAATTCCTGAGCTGAATATCCGCCCGGCCCCATCAACTAGGCCAAGAATCACATTTCATTATGAGCAAAGGATTTATTGGGAACCCGGTGCGGCTGAGATCACTCACTATTTACGTGACCCCGAGATTATTTGGGAATTAGGTAATGTACAAGTTGATTTACGGGGATAAGAATGGGGTGTATAAAGTGGAACTACAAACTAAAATAGGTACCATGCATGTAAAAAAAGAAGATATTATCAGTTTTCCCAAAGGCATCTTGGGCTTTGATGAATACCACGAATACGTTGTTATTAAGCAAGAAGAAAGTGTATTTAGCTTTCTTCAATCGGTGGAAGAACCGGATTTAAGTTTTGTAATTATTATGCCGGAATTGGTGCGAAGTGATTATTCGGTACAATTGCAAAAAGACGATATCGAGCTTTTGCAGATTGCCTCGCCGGATGATGGAAGAGTTTATGCAATAGTAACTATTCCGGAAAATGTCGCGGATATGACGGTTAATCTGCAAGCGCCGGTGGTGATTAATTCAAAGCGACGTATAGGAATGCAGATTATTGTATCCGGAGACACCTATCATACTAAGCATAATGTCATTGCCGAAATGCAGAAAAATGCTTTTCTGCTTCAAAAACAAGCTTCCGAAGAACAAAATGATTCAAAAGTTCAAGAATCTGTCTAATTCTGGACTTATTCGGAAACAATAAAGTCCAGGGAGGGACAAACATGCTGGTATTAACTCGCAAAACCGATCAAAGTATAATGATCGGTGAAAACATAAGGATTGTTGTTGTGGATGTTCGTGGAGATCAAGTTAAAATTGGAATTGATGCCCCAAGGGATATAGCCGTCCATCGCGAAGAAGTTTATTTGGAGATTAAGGCCGAAAATAGACGTGCAGTGCTAAAAAAGGATATTGATTTAGGTGCTTTAGAACGTGCATTGCGAGATTCTAAAGCCTAGTTTACTTAAGTTATATATTTATTATGCCGATAAAGAATATGACTAATGTTATAAGGGGTGAACTATTATGAGTCTGAGGGTACAGTCGAATTCTGATGTGATAACTAAATTGGAACCTACAACACCTCGGCAACTTACGGAAGTATCTCAAAAATCAGCTGCACTCGATCTAGAAAAAAAGCATAATGCTAAGCAGAGACTAGACGTAGATCACGACTTAAGTGAATACGAAGATGCAACTTTAGAAAACGTAGAAACAGCCGTCAACGGTATTAATGGGGCTATGGAGTACGTTAATCGAGGTTTAAGGTTTTCGATTCACGAAGGTACTCAGCGGGTAATGGTCAGGGTTGTGGATGTTTTGACGGATGAAGTGATCAAGGAGTTGCCACCGGAGGCCGTCTTAGATACGGCTGCACGTATTCGCGAAATGATCGGACTTTTAGTAGACGAGCGGGCGTAATAGTAAGGGGGTAATTCTGTGAGTGTTAATGCATATCAAGCTTATAAACAAACACAAGTTTCAACGGCTTCCCAAGGCGAGCTACTGATCATGCTATTTGATGGCGGTATTCGTTTTGCTAAGCATGCTAAAAAGCATTTAGAGGATGGCGATCTTGCACAGGCCAATGATAAACTCATTCGGGCTCAAGATATTGTGAACGAGCTGATTCTTTCATTAAATCTTGATGTTGGGGAAATTGCCCAAAGTCTGCAGCAACTTTATACTTACATTTATGAACTTTTGGTACAGGCCAATGTGAAGAAGGAAACTAAGAAAATCGAAGAAGCTATTTACATGTTAACTGAATTGCGGGAGACATGGGAGCAGGTGGTGTAAACACCAATGAAAGAGATCCGCGAGAAAATTTTAGAACTTGTCAATGCTTACGAACGGCAATTAATGTTTTATGAGCAAATTCGCGAGGTTGGCTCTCAAGAAAAAGATTTAATTGCTAAAGGCGATTTAGAGTCCCTACTAAAGGTGTTGCGGCAAAAGGGAGTTTATTTGAAAAATGCAACGGGACAAGAAACAGAAATAAAGTCGCTTCAGGCATTGTTGACACGTCATTTCCAGTTAGATGAGTTCTCCATACCTCAATTAAAATCAAAGGCATCAGATCGTTATCAAGGGGATTTTGAACAATTGGAAAGCGTAATTAATAAATTAGTGCCTATGTTAGAGGAGTTAGAGAACCAAGAAAGACGCAATGAACAATCATTAAGTCGTTATATAGATGCTACAAAGGTCCAAACTCCGGGGAGACCTCAGATCAAATTAGCGCGCACCGCTTATGAAAAAAAGAAGTAAAAGGCTGAGGTAATTTCCAATCCTTGACAAATGCAATTGTATTATGATAAAGTTAAATTACCGGATAACTTGCGGCCGGAGTTTTACACTTTAGGAGGAATGTTTAATAATGATTGGTAAAGTAAAATGGTTTAATGCTGAAAAGGGTTACGGATTCATTGAGCGCGATGATGGCGAAGGTGATGTAT
This sequence comes from Natronincola sp., assembly GCA_012838515.1. Classification (GTDB taxonomy): domain Bacteria; phylum Bacillota; class Limnochordia; order Darwinibacteriales; family Darwinibacteriaceae; genus DUPA01. Next base: position 29,668 of record DUPA01000264.1, read on the forward strand.
TCGTTCACTTTTCTGCGATTGAAGAAGAGGGATTCAAATCTCTTCAAGAAGGCGAAAGCGTAGAGTTTGATATTGTATCAGGTGATAGAGGGCCGCAGGCATCCAATGTAGTTAAAATCTAATGGATATTGGACTGAGTATAAACTCAGTCCAATTTTTTTGTTGAAGGATTATTGATGGTTAATGGATAATATTACTAATATAGGTTATCATACTTATCGTTGAAGGAGGAGTTAGGATGGGTACTATTAGAATTAATATTTCAAGTAAAAATTTGGAGATTACACAAGCTTTAAGGGAGTATGTAGAAAAGAAAACTACCAAAATAGAAAAATACATCAATGATAATCAGACTGCTACCGCAGAAGTCATGTTACGTACCGAACGGGGAGTTCATATCGCAGAGGTAACAATGAATTTATCCGGTATAATCTTGCGTGGTGAGGGTAAAACTTCCGATATGTATACATCAATTGATGCGGCAGTAAATCGTATCGAAAGGCAATTCAATAAATATAAGACGAAGATTTCCCGTAAAATTCACGGACCCAAGCTTGGCGAAGTGAGTGTTCCACCAACTGCTAAAGAAGCAGAAGCAGAATTTAGCCCTCGGATTGTGAGAACTAAGCGATTCGCTTTAAAACCCATGGATTCAGAAGAAGCGGTATTGCAAATGGAGTTACTGAGTCACGACTTCTTCGTTTTTAGAAATGCCCACAGTGGTGATGTGAACGTGGTATACAAACGCCGTGATGGAAACTTCGGTTTGATCGAACCTGAGCACTAAAATGAATAAACAAGTTAGTTTAGTAATCTTAGAAGGTGGCACTATTTGCGGTCATTTGGAAAAACAAATACAGATGGTGAGACAGGCATTGGTGTTTGATTTGATCGATAGGGCTCGGGAGGCGGGATATAATCATATTGTGGTTGGAACCTCGTACACTGAGTTAGCTGATGCTTTACAATTTAGTGAAGTGGACGTTTTCTTGGATCAATCAACGAATAAAGAACCTTTTCATTTTGGCCAACGGCTACAGGGGATAGTTAATAAGTATGATTTGAAAAAGGTTTTATATATGGGGGGAGCATCTGCTCCCCTAATTTCTTCTTCCGAATTAAAGTACATCAAGGAAGTCTTAGAACAGAATGAGGATGTCTTCATGGCCAACAACTATTATTCCGCCGATATAGTTGGCTTTACCCCGGGTAAAATACTTAATAGAGTTAGCTTGCCGATGATTGATAATAGTTTACCACTAAGCCTGGGTAATGATGGTGGCTTACGTTTTCTACCAATGCAGCGAACTTTGGGTTTAAATTTTGATGTGGACACACCCACAGATATACTGATCATGTCGGTGCATCCCAATTTAGGATCACACAGCAAGAAGGTGGTGGAAACCCTTTCTTGGGATCTGGAACGGTATAAAGTTCTAAAAAATTTATTGAATGATCCCCGGAGTGAACTTGTTATTTATGGAAGGGTTGGTTCCAATCTATTTCAATATCTTGACCAAAATACCCGTTGTCGTATTAGACTTTATTCAGAGGAACGGGGAATGAAAGCCTTAGGACGCGATCTGCGAGGTGAGGTAAAAACCCTTATGGGTGAGTTAGCCCGGACTCTCGGTTTCAAAAATTTTTTTGAATTTTTATCTCAAATTGCTAACGGGGCGGTCCTAGACACAAGGGTATTGTTCGAACACTTTCAATGGAAACTAAGTCAAGCGGATCGCTTCGCATCAGATCTGGGCGAAGTAGACCTGATTGAACATGCAGGTTTGCGGGAGTTTACGTTAGCGGCCATAAATGCACCCATACCAATTCTTTTGGGCGGTCATTCTTTAGTAACGGGAGGGCTTTGGGCGTTAATTGATGCTAAAGAAAAAGGGACCGGATAGACTTGTGGTTGCTAGGCGTTGCGTAGCATAGTACAATGAATAGTGGAAGTGGGATATGTTATCGGGAGGTAGAATTGTGTTAAAAAGTATTAAGAACTTTTTTGATCCTACAGAACGGGAGTTAAAACGCCTGGCGGTTATAGTTGACGAGATTAATGAATTAGAAGCAAAAATGATGGCTGCAACCGATTTTGAATTATCCGGAAAAACGGATGAGTTTAGACGACGACTCGAACAAGGCGAGACTTTGGAAGATTTATTGCCGGAAGCTTTTGCCGTTGTTAGGGAGGCTTCACGACGTGTGCTCGGCATGCGTCATTTTGATGTGCAATTATTGGGAGGAATCATTCTTCATCAGGGTCGCATTGCCGAAATGAAAACGGGTGAAGGGAAAACACTAGTTGCAACTTTGCCGGCCTATCTCAATGCTTTGACTGATCAAGGTGTTCATGTTATTACGGTAAACGACTATTTAGCCAGCCGCGACGCGGAATGGATGGGTCAAATCTATAAGTTTTTAGGTTTGGACGTGGGCGTGGTTATTCATGGTCTTAGTTTTGAAGAGCGTCGCGAAGCGTATAATGCGCATATTACCTATGGAACTAACAATGAGTTTGGATTCGACTATTTGCGCGATAATATGGTGGTTTATGCAGATCAGATGGTGCAAAGACCCCTGCATTATGCGATTGTGGACGAAGTAGACTCAATTCTGATAGACGAAGCTAGAACCCCCTTGATTATCTCAGGTGCCGCGGAAGATTCTGCCCGGCATTATATGCAATTTGCCAAAATTGTCCCACAGCTAAAATCAGAAGAAGATTATGTCGTTGATGAAAAAGCAAAGACAATTGCCATTTCCGATGAAGGTGTGGCGAAAGTTGAAAAGATTCTTAATATAGAAAACCTCTTTGATGATACTAATTTCGAATTAAACCATTATCTAAATCAGGCATTAAAGGCAAAAGAACTTTTTGTCCGCGATCGGGATTACGTGGTTAAAGATGGAGAAGTGCTTATAGTTGATGAATTTACCGGCAGATTAATGCCGGGACGACGCTATTCCGACGGGTTGCACCAATCCATAGAAGCTAAAGAAGGCGTATCTGTACTTCAAGAAAGCCAAACGCTGGCTTCCATAACGTATCAAAATTATTTCAGGATGTACAAAAAACTCGCAGGAATGACGGGTACAGCCAAGACAGAAGAAGATGAATTTAGAAAGATTTACGGGTTTGATGTGGTGGTGATTCCCACCAATATGCCTATGATCAGAGAGGACTTTCCCGATGCGGTTTATAAAACGGCGGCGGGTAAGGCGCGGGCAATCGTAGAAGACATTGCTGAGCGGCATGCTAAGGGTCAACCTGTATTGGTAGGTACCATAAGCATCGAGTCCTCCGAATTTTTCAGCATACTTCTGAAACGAAAGGGCATTCCCCATCAGGTTCTCAATGCTAAGCATCATGATCAAGAGGCCGAAATAGTAAAGCAAGCCGGTCAGCCCAGAACAGTTACCATAGCAACGAACATGGCCGGTCGAGGAACAGATATTGTTTTAGGTGATGGCGTAGTTGGTCTCGGGGGTCTTCACATTATTGGAACTGAGCGCCATGAGTCCAGAAGAATTGACAATCAACTTCGGGGAAGGGCTGGTCGTCAAGGTGATCCCGGCTCATCGAGGTTTTATGTGTCTTTAGAAGACGATATTATGCGATTGTTTGGATCTGAGCGAATTATGGGGATCATGGATCGACTAGGATGGGAAGACGACCAAGCGATTGATCATCCTCAGATTAGTAGAGCTATAGAAAATGCCCAAAAACGGGTTGAAAATCGTCATTTTGAAATTAGAAAACAAGTACTGGAGTACGACGATGTAATGAACCAGCAAAGGGAAGTCATTTATGCCCAACGTCGGGCTGTTTTGCTTAATGAAAATATAACCGAGCAGATTTACAATATGTTTGAACCGGTATTCGAAAGAGTAGTAAACGCTAACGCTGACGCAAAAGTTATTCCGGAAGAATGGGATATAGATGCCATTCAGTTAAAGTATGAAGAAATAGTCGGCAAGCCCCTTGGTACGTCTAATGATGAATTGAGTATGCTCTCTCCGGAAGATACAGTTGCTCTATTGACAGACTCAGCTAGAGAAGCTTATAAAGAACGAACTGCAAAATACGGCGAAGAAATTCAAAGCCAAATTGAGAAATTCGTGCTACTACAGCTGACTGATCAAAAGTGGATGGATCATTTAAGGGGTATGGATGATTTGCGAGAAGGCATAGGTTTAAGGGCTTATGCTCAAAGAGACCCTCTACTTGAATATCGCTTCGAAGCCTATGAAATGTTCCAACAAATGATTCACGCTATTCAGGAAGACTGTCTTAGTATGCTATTTAGAGTTCGCCCGGCTTCATCAGAGACAAGTAAACCAAAGGATCGCTTAGCTGATGCTCATCTAAATCAAGGCGATTCCGTGCAGCCGCAACCTAGAAAAGCAGAAGATAGGATTGGTCGCAATGATCCTTGTCCATGTGGAAGCGGGAAGAAATATAAAAGGTGCTGTGGGAGGTAATCTTATGCAAGAAATTTTAAAGGATCTCGGTCAACGGATAGACGAAATGAGAGACTATCTTTGAAGTAGAAAACAAGCAGAGTAAACTATCTGAGTATGAAGAGAGAATGTTGGAACCCAATTTTTGGGATAACCAAGAATTAGCCCAGAATACAACAAAGAAAATTAGTGATCTAAAAAGAATTATTGGCCAATGGCAAGAGGTTCATACTCTATTTGAAGATGGCATGGTCTTTCTAGAATTATTTTTAGATTCGGGCGATCGATCTTTAGAAACTGAGCTAACGGGCATCTTACCGCAATTGCAAAAGGCTGTTGAGGAACTTGAACTTAAATCACTTTTAAGTGGGCAGTACGATGAGAATAATGCGATTTTAACAATTCACCCGGGTGCCGGGGGAACTGAGTCGCAAGATTGGGCTTCCATGTTATGGCGTATGTACACTCGCTGGGCTGAGAGCCAAGGATATACAGTTGAAGTTTTAGATTATCAGCCCGGTGAAGAAGCAGGCTTAAAGAGTATTACTCTATTAATTAGTGGTCTATATAGCTATGGTTATCTTCGGGGAGAAAAAGGCGTACATCGCTTAGTACGTATTTCTCCATTCGATTCTTCCGGTAGAAGACACACTTCTTTTTCCTCTGTTGAAGTGTTACCTGAAATAGACGATGATTTAACTGTGGACATTAACGCAGACGATTTGAGGGTTGACACTTACCGCGCGAGTGGAGCAGGGGGACAGCATGTAAATAAAACGGATTCGGCAATTCGCATAACGCATTTACCTACGGGTATTGTTGTTCAGTGTCAATCAGAGCGCTCACAGCATGCTAATAGAGAAGCGGCCATGAAAATATTGCGTGCCAGATTAATGGAGCGCCAAATAGAAGAGCAAAGGGAGAAACTCGAAAGCATTAAAGGGCAGCAACAAGATATTGCTTGGGGTAGTCAAATTCGTTCCTATGTTTTTTGTCCATATACAATGGTCAAAGATCACCGTACAAACGTGGAAACCGGAAATATTGATGCCGTAATGGATGGTGATATCGAAATGTTTATTGAAGCTTTTTTAAAGCATCAATAATTTTCCCATAAGAACCGGCCTTTTTCACTTGGGAGTGGGAAGGGCCGTTTTAGGAGGAAGGTACTTGAAACGGAACTGGCTTGTGGTAGTGTTAGCTTTACTTGTTTTGGGGATTGTGGCTATTCCGCGATTGGTGATAGTTCCTAGAGTTATTCAAGTAATCGAAGCTGAACTGAATAAAGAATTCGATTTAGCCAACGTCAAGATTCAAATGAAGGCGCCTTTAGGTTGGGAATTGCTCCTAGGTCGCATTCCGCAGTTAATGGTTGAAGTGGAAAATATTGAGATAGACGGTCTAATTGTTGCGCAGACTATAATTAACGGAAAGAACATACTTTTTGATACCCATTCCTTACGGCAAAGAAATGAATATGTTTTTTCCGTTAATTATAGTATGCGCAACAATTAGACCGTCTATCTCAATATTTTCCACTTCAACCATTAACTGCGGAATGCGACCTAGGAGCAATTCCCAACCTAAAGGCGCC
>DUPA01000265.1 GCA_012838515.1 Natronincola sp.
AGCAAGACATTATCGTCCGGATGATCTATCTATTTTGCATAATAAATCCTTTTTGGAGGAAGTGCTAAAAAAGCAAGAAAACGAATAAATTAAGGACCGTGGGAAAATAAAGATTTCCTTCCGGTCCTTGATTTTATCATATTACTTAACTAGTTTTTCAATTCGTTCTTTCACAGCTTCCACTGTAAATCCTAGGTATTCTACTACCTCTTGACCCGGACCGCTTGCACCGAAGCGATCTAATCCGAATACATCCACTTTACCACCGGGATTAATACCGTACCATCCGGTAGATACACCGAGTTCTATGGCTAAAACCGGTTTATCAAGTGGCATGACTTTGTGGCGATAAGACTCTGCTTGGCTCAAATACACGACCCTGTTTGGAATAGATACCACACGGATGCCAAGTCCTTCTTTTTCAGTTTCTTCGGCTACTTTAATAGCGAAATTAACTTCACTTCCAGCGGCGGCTAAGACAACAGCCAGCTCTTCCTTCTCTTCCCTTACGACATAACCACCTCTAGAGAAATCCCATCCCTTGGGTTTCTCAAGGAAAGGTAAGTTTTGCCTCGTTAAGATTAGCGCACTGGGACCATCGTTTCGTTTCATGGCTTCGTACCAGCTCCACGCTGTCTCTTCAGAATCTGCCGGACGATAAACATGTAGATTTGGAATTAGTCTTAGTGATTCTGTTGTCTCAATTGGTTGGTGAGTTGGTCCATCTTCCCCAACATAAGGTGAATCGTGGGTTAAAATGTATATTACCGGAACCTTCATTAAGGCCGCCAGCCTCATACTTGGTCTCATGTAGTCGGAGAAAATTAGGAATGTAGCACCGAATACCCTAAAATGACCATATAAGGCCAAACCATTCATAATGGATGCCATACCGTGTTCTCTAACTCCGAAATTAAAGTTCCTTCCGCTGAAGTCTTGAGCAGAAATTGAACCTTCTCCTATCAAGAAACTATTATTCGAAGGGGATAAGTCTGCGGAGCCACCAACAAGATTAGGTACCTTTTTAGCAATTGCGTTGAGTACCTTTCCACTGGCTGCCCTTGATGCGATGTTTGTATCATTGGGAAACATGGTAAGGATCTCTTCAAAGTCCGGAAGTTTGCCACTTAACCAATTATTCCACTGCTCTGCAAGTTGTGGGTATTCCTTGGCCCAATCGGCAAAAAGTTTATTCCAGTCACTTTCTAATTGTTCGCCTTTTTGTGCCATCATTTGTTGTAGATTTTTCAGTTCCTCGGGAACATAGAAGAATTGATCGGCTGGTAATCCTAGGGATTCCTTAAGCCCTGCCACTTCTTCATCACCTAAAGGTGCACCGTGGGTTTCGGCAAGACCGGCTTTAGTCGGGGCCCCTTTACCAATTTGGGTTGTAGCCACAATCAAGGTAGGTTGATCTAGGTTCTTTTGGGCTTGGGCTAAAACCTGGCTGATTGCGGGAATATCGTGACCATCAACTTCGAGAACTTCCCAGCCATATGCTAAATAGCGATCTTTGACTGATTCGGTAAACGCAAGATCGGTGGATCCTTCGATAGTAATCTTATTCGAATCATAAATAACGATTAGTTTACCGAGACCTAGGTGCCCGGCTAAAGATGAGGCCTCAGCACTAACGCCCTCCATAAAGTCACCGTCACCGGCTAGTGCGTAAGTAAAATGGTTAACAACTTCGTAGCCAGGTTGGTTAAAGCGAGCGGCGGCCATCCTCTCACCTATTGCCATACCTACTGCATTGGCCATACCCTGCCCGAGGGGTCCGGTAGTTGTTTCTACACCATCGGTATCTCCATATTCCGGATGGCCGGGGGTGTTGGAATTAAGTTGTCTGAAATTCTTTAAATCTTCTATAGACACTTCATATCCACTAAGGTGCAAGAGAGAATACAGTAACATCGATCCGTGACCACCTGATAAAACAAAGCGATCCCTGTTAGCCCAGTTAGAATTGGTAGGGTTATGCTTCATAAAATCAAAATATAATACCGTTCCAATGTCTGCAAGTCCTAGCGGTGCACCGGGATGGCCCGAATTCGCGGCTTGAACCCCATCTGCCGAAAGACCCCTTACGACATTGGCTATCTTTTGTAAATCCATCTTATCACTCCTCTGATTAATTGTTAGTTGCGAAAAACTTCAACTTCCTGACCATTGCCTAGAATTGCTGCATTAGCTTCATCGGTATCAATATGCATTTCTAAAACGAAATCATTTCTAACCCTGACTAAAACATTCTCGAAGATGACTCCGCGCTCTCCCCCAACACGCACGGAGACTAAATCCTTATCTTCAACTCCGAATTTTTCCGCATCTTCTTCAGTCATGTGAATATGTCTTTGGGCAATTATTACACCCTTATCTAAAACAACTTCACCTTCAGGCCCAATAAGTTTAATACCCGGGGATCCTTCTAATGAGCCCGAATCACGTACAGGTGGCCTCACTCCTAATGCAAAAGAATCCGTTCGCGAGATTTCCAATTGGGTTTCAGCTCTTGTCGGACCTAAGATTCTTATGTTTTGCATAGAAGATTTAGGTCCTTCGATTGAAATAGTTTCCTCTGCTGCAAATTGACCTGTTTGCGAAAGATCATTTCGTACAGTTAACTCATACCCTTTACCAAAAAGGGTTTCTAAATCTTGATTTGATAAATGAATGTGTCGATTTGATATACCTACCGGTACAGTTCCTAGAATTGCTTTATCCAAGTATCCCCACTCCTTTGTTGTGTAGTACAAGCAAATACTTTGACAGATATAATAGAAATCCTTCCCTAAAATAGTTGACCAAGACCTGTTCCTGTGCTATTATTAAAACTGTTAAAGGGGAGTAGCTCAATTGGTAGAGCACCGGTCTCCAAAACCGGGTGCTGCGGGTTCGATTCCTGTCTCCCCTGCCATTTATTTATAACGCTGACTAGGTAGAAATCTATCTGGTCTTTTTTTATTCCTTTTTTAGGGAAGTTCACGGTGCAAAGCACCATAAAAGATCGTATCACTTTAAGCCACTTAATACAAGAAATTCGAAATTATTATTTAAACGAACGGTTGTTAGTTAAAACAATGCAACATAACTAACGGCCGTTAGTTATGTTGTGAGCTGGCGTTTAAAGAAATGTGTAAATTATTAAACATTATATGGAATAAATTCTAGAGAACTAAAACATATTATCTACTAAAAATATAACAATTATCCTAATTTGAATTATGGTGAATTCAATGGGTTAACCTAGATCCGAAAGAGGTGGAACCTATGAATGATTCTTTAGACAAAATCTGGACATGGTTAACTGCACAAAAAGGGCAGTTGATTCATATCAGTAAAGTCGAAGATGCAGATGAAGATAAAGCTGAACTCAGATTACAAGATGTGGTTCTGACTCCCCACAAAGACAGGGACGAATATTTGTCTAGCCAAGCCTTTTTGTTGACCGGCGAAGGTAAAGTACAAAGTGAAAATGGTATGGCACCTCTCCCCTACGATTTTTATGAGGTCCCACTAACTGACCGTTGGTCCGTTGAAACTAGTGGTTTGAGTTTGCAATTAAAAACCGAAAGAGCAACATATGTAATTAAAGCGGCAAAAGGAGGCTAAATAGCCTCCTTACTTTATTCCGGAAAACTTTTAGTTTGAAGCCAAAGTCCGGTTTCATCGAGTGAGTATACTTTGTCAAACACCTCGGAAATGAATTTGCGATCATGGGAAACCGCAATAATACAACCGCCAAAATCTTTTAAAGCAGAGCGAATTTCAGGTCCCGATAATGGTGAAAGATTTCTTGTGGGCTCATCTAAAACGAGAACTTCACTTTTTCCTAAAATCATTTTCGAAAAGAAAAGCTTTGCCCTTTGGCCTCCTGATAATTTCGAAAGTGGATGAAGCATCTCTTCAGAAGTGAAATTCATGCTGCCAAGATAGGTACGAGCCTTAGTTATTTCTTCTTTGCTACTCC
>DUPA01000266.1 GCA_012838515.1 Natronincola sp.
GATATCATGCCATTGACCTTTAAACTGGAAGGCAAAGACTGGCTTATGTTTGATTAGCCAAGGAACAAAATGTCCCGGTGCATCAGGATTGTTATCTTCGTCAAGATACTGCTTGATCAGGGGAAGGGTCTGTTGTTTGTAGATGTAAAGTGCCGGCACTCCCCAAGGTGACTTTGGTTCTTGTGGTTTTTCTTCAAAGGATAAAACCCGTGCTGAAGAGTCAAGCTCTACGATGCCTACTCTTCTTTGTAGTTCAATATCGCTTATTTCGTAAGCAGTAATCACGTCTGCATTTTTCACTTGAAAAAACTCTTCAAAATCACGGAGATCAAAGTCAAACAGATTATCTCCTGCAAGAACCATTAAATCGTCGTTAATCTTAGTTTGTTCAAGCACATATTGAATGTCGCCAATGGCACCCAAACGATTTTCGTTGGAGGTCGTACCATCGTTTATAACCGTGATGGGTTTACTGTATTGGTAGCCTCCTACCCAATCCTCAAAGGCTTGGGCAAATCTGGCATTGGTGACAACGTAAACATGGTCGATTTTCTCAATAACACTGATCTTATCCAAAAGGCGTTCGAGAATTGTTTTCCCTGCTACTTGAAGCAAAGGCTTTGGTGTATCCTTGGTCAGCGGATATAGCCTAGTGGCATAACCTGCTGCTAAGATGAGACATTTCATATTTGTTTTCCTTTCACGATATAAATAATTTCTAAGCGATTAGTCCCTGCTAAAGAGATCCCGAGTGTATACTTTATCAACGACATCACGCAGATCATCAGTTAGGCGATTTGCTACAATGACATCACTAATCTGCTTAAATTCGTTGAAATCTTTGATTACTCTAGAGTTGTAGAAGTCATCTGCATCAAGAACAGGCTCATAGACTACAACTTCTATTCCTTTACCCTTGATGCGTTTCATCACACCTTGTACTGCAGATTGTCTGAAGTTGTCAGATCCTGTTTTCATGGTAAGCCTGTAGATACCGACAACTTTAGGTTTGCGCTTTATAATCATATCAGCAATATGGTCTTTTCTTGTTCTGTTGGCATCAACAATGGCAGTCATTATGTTTTGAGGTACATCTGCATAGTTAGCAAGCAGCTGTTTGGTATCTTTGGGCAAGCAATAACCGCCATATCCGAAAGATGGATTGTTGTAGTGATCTCCGATTCGAGGATCAAGACCAACACCCTCGATGATCTGCTTAGTATCAAGTCCGCGGATCTCCGCATATGAGTCCAGTTCATTAAAGAAGGATACGCGCATAGCTAAATATGTATTAGCAAACAATTTTATCGCTTCTGCTTCTGTTGAGTCGGTATATAAAATGGGCACATCTTCCTTAATAGCACCTTGAGCTAAAAGATTGGCGAAAACTTCTGCACGCTTCGACTGTTCTCCAACTATAATTCTCGATGGATAGAGATTGTCGTAGAGAGCTTTGCCTTCCCTTAAAAATTCCGGTGAAAAGATGATGTTGTCCGTTTCAAATTTTTCTCTGATCTCCTCGGTATAGCCCACGGGAACCGTTGATTTAATCACCATCACCGCATCAGGATTAATGGAAAGTACACTTTCAATCACAGCTTCTACTGATTTGGTGTCAAAGAAGTTTTTATCCGGATCGTAGTCTGTAGGTGTTGAGATGATGACATAGTCAGCATCTTTGTAGGCTACTGCATCATCTGTTGTTGCTGTTAGGTTGAGCTTCTTCGTTGCCAGATAATCTTCGATTTCGGCATCGGAGATGGGCGATTTTTTAGCATTTATCAGATCAACTTTTTCTTGGATAATGTCTAAAGCGATCACTTCGTTGTGTTGGGCTAGCAACACCGCATTCGATAAACCAACATAGCCTGTTCCTGCAACCGCAATCTTCAAAACAACCACTCTCCTTAGTCATTTGGTGTTATAGTAATCTTTCTTTAAATCCTCAGTCATGGTTCAAACCCATTTATAAAGATCACTCTACTTACTAGTCACTTACAGCTCACCATGTTCGGGATGGTTTTCATCATAATAAACCTTCAAGAATTCATAAAAACCCAGAAGCCCACCCATATCTTCTGGAGGAGCTATCTCAGCACCATCGATAAAGGTGGGGCAGCCATAACAATAGCCTTCTATAATTTCTTCAAGGTTAATTAAAATACGCCAATCATCACCATAATCATAGACATGGTGAATCAGGCCATGTTCTTCTATGTAGTTATCGATCTTAATCCCGGTGGGTTTGTGGATTACCGTCTTAAAATTCTGCAGTTGCCGCTCAGCAAATTCTGAGTTCATGGCTTTAAGCTTTGCCTCAATCTTTTTGCGGTTTTTCTCGAATTGCTGGTGTTCTTAATAAGCCTCCTATGGATACCCGCTGTAAAAGTTAAACACATTCAAGATCACATCATGCAACCCATTAAATGTAGCATCGGCAGGCATGACAACCCTTCGCCAAATGACTGGCTTTGATCCTAGAATTTTAATTTGGTAGGCTTTCATGGTGTTACCCTTCGCTTCCTCTTTATTCGTTAATGGCTTTAAGGTTTCCTTCTATGGATTTCAATATGGATTTTAATAGTGTTATCACTTCATCTGAACTTGAATCTTCTTACGCAAGCAGTACGGAAATTAGATTTATTATAGTAAGCACAATGACAAGCACCGTCATAATTGTTGTGGTTCTAAACTGTTTAGTAGATTCCGCAACACTTTGATCCATCATTTCTTTATTAACCAAGAATTGTTGATTTGTATGCTCCGAAAAGCGTTCCAACACTTCAGTCAATTAATGTTTCGAATTTGTACTCCTTTTTGCCACGAGGGTTCCGGTTATCAATAATGATCTCTACAGGCATTCGGCAACCCCACATACAAGTACTGCATTAAGAAGAGGTGGTCTCTTTCAGCTTCTTCAGCTTGGACACTTTATAAGAACTCCAATGGTGCCGGTTAGGAATAAAGCATAGCCCAAGTAATTGTGGCTAACCTCGTCATAAACTCAACTAAGTATTCCGCAGAAATGATTAGTAGCACTCTCATTGGGGTCTGAACTACGGCTGAACCCCTATCAAAAACACCAACGCCCATGATACTTATACCTGCCACATTACACATGTTTTTGGATTACTGCATTACAAACACTATGCACTAACCTAGGTAAAGCATCTATTGTATCTCATGTTGTCGAGTTTCTTCCTAATTCATATAGGTAGCCATCTTTCTCTTAAAGCACCAATCCCCCCTCGTGCCAGCACTTAGATTCTTGTGCAATATGCGTCCAAACGTACTATGTTACTATAAATTTCATTTATTGAAGAAAACATATAATTTAAAGACTAAAGTTGACTTGCATTGTTATTTTTAGTATCATTAAGGCACTAAAGGGCATACTATGGTTTGAAGGGAGGCCCAAATAATGAAAAGATTATCAACCAAAAAGCTGGCCGAAACCGTAAAGACCAAGCGTGAGGGAAAAGGATTAACCCAGGAAGACTTGAGCAACCTAACAGGTATTAACCGTGTGATGATTGGGCGTATTGAGCGCGAAGACTTCACCCCATCGATCCATCAATTTGAGGCTCTTGCTAACGCACTTGAATTTAATATCACCGACATGTTCATAGACAAGCGCGAAAACAACTCATTCATCGCTCTTAGAAGCGAAGTATTAAGCGAAGGTGAAAAAGAAGGCGTAGACAGGCTTTTTACGATGATGTTAGCACTCAGGCAGCAGATCCTGTTAAGGAGGAAGTTCGAAAATGAAACAAGAAACAACGTTTGATGAACTTCAAATTGAAAAAATAAGAAAGCTGGCTGAGGAAAAGCGGCGTTCTCTAGGTTTTGTTGGCGAGACACCTATTGCTGGGGATATTTTTACCATTCTGGAAAACATGGATATCGTTCTTTTGGAATTTCCAATCCAGTCAGACAACGAAAAACCAGCCTTTTCAGCTGCGATTATGTATTCGAAAGAAGGCGGCGAGGAACTAATCTTTATTGGGCTAAACACCGCTGACTATTTTGATAAACAAATTTTTGCTATTGCCCATGAACTCTACCATTTCTATACCAAGACTGGCTCCCATCTTAGCCGTGTAGATGAAGAAGGAAGCCTAGTTGAAGCTATGGCTAACCGTTTTGCTGCAGAGTTCCTTTTACCTGAGAGCGTATTGGAGAGCATAGTCATTAATGAATTTAAACGCTCTTCACTTCAAGACTTGCAAATGAAGACGCTCCTACGCTTTATTGCGAGATTGCAATGCACTTGGTGGCTCCCGTACCGCTCATTAGTCAAAAGGCTCAAAGAGATTAATGCCATTAACGATAACCAACACGAGGAGCTTTATGACATCGATGAGCGTGATATGGATGGGGAATATGGAAGAATGGGCTTAGCTGTTAATAGCGAGGTTTTTTATAAGTTGAATACCGTCACTGAAAACATTAATGCTTCGCCAAAGACCATAGAGGTAATCATTCGCAACTTTGAAGATAGTCTCATAGATGAAGATAAATTTGCAGATACGTTAAGCTTGTTTGGGAAGAATCCTGATGACTTCGGATATGATTACGGTGTTTCCGAGGAAGATTTGGATGAATTTGAGACCTTCTTCAATCGGGAGGTAGACAATGGAAGTCAACCTGACCTTTGATAACCCGGCCTTAAAGAGCATTTTCGCTGATCCAAATCAAACTATTACCTTGGATGCCAACTTCCTTATACCTCCGGATAGAGGCAGGCTAGCTAGGAGAAGCTTCGACTTTCCAACGTTTCAACAAATATGGCTGGATCCTATTTTCAGGGCCTTCCCTAATTTGGCTATACACGAAGCTGTCTACGATGAGCTAGTGCTACCATCAACAAAATCGTATGTTCAGAAACAAATGAATGCTACCCCGCCCCGTTTAGCTATTCATAGAGATTCAAATTTAACTAAAATTGAAAAAATGCTCAGGGACTCTATCGAGGAAAAAATATATCCGCTAACTAAATACGATCCATTACTTGATAACAGAGACGACAGGGGTGAAGTGAAATCTCTTGCGTACATAGCTACAAAGGGTCTACCCTATTTCGCTGCTCATGATTCTAATGCCATACAATTAGTAGAAAATGCTGAAGCATGGTCCACGGGTTTGGATAATATTCAAGCCGTAAAAATGTACGAGCTTATTTACTTTCTTTATCTAATGAATCCCAGCGAAAAGCGGTCCCTAAGGATCCTGTACAAGTACCAGTATCATCTAACGAAACACGAGAAGAAAACGAACCCTGAGTGGGGTCAATTCTTGGTTCGTATGGAGGCACTCTACCAAATTTCACCCAGAGAAAACAAATAACCCACCGAGTAGCGTTCTCACTCCAATACGCTAACTCAGTGGGTTGTTTTTCCCTAAACCTCTATTTCGCTTTCCAATTCCACGTGGTCGCCCGAACAAAGTAAGCGTCAAAGCTACCACACCTAACAATTTTCTTTGTTGCATGACATAATTGAACTATCTTAGAGTAAAAGGAGATGGTTCAAATAAGAGATACAGAAAAAAGCAAAGTATGGGAAGAGCGC
>DUPA01000267.1 GCA_012838515.1 Natronincola sp.
GGAGCAATTCGACAAAATTATGAAAAACTTGTAAAGAAAGATTGGTCAAAGATATCCGACAATGAAAAATCCGAAAAGGCAAAAAAACTTTTACAAAGAATAGAAGACATTGGTAAAGGCTTTTATGCACAACAATTAGCATTTAGATTAATAGATAATAAAAATTTTTTTGTTCCGCAATACATTAAAGATGCTATATTGTGGGTGGTGAAAAAGGATGTCTAATCGTGATATTTATCGTGCGGTGGCATCCGAAGTATGTGCGGGGCATTCGGATGATTTGGATGCATGTTTCGAAGAAAAATCCCTTCACATAAATTACCCTTGTTACAACAGACAAAAGTGTAGAGTTAAAGAAAAATCGGAAGAACAAATATCCTATATCATGACATCTATTGATGAACATGTGTTTTTAGAGGCCTGCCCTGGAAGTGGAAAAACAGAAGTTGTTGGAATGAAAGCTGCATATGAGATGCAACGCTGGGCCCATAACTCCTCTGGACTGGCTGTTTTGAGTTTTACTAATACTGCTGCAGATGAAATATCGGCAAGGATACGAGGTTTCACAAATAGAACAGAATTTTATCCGCATTTCATTGGTACTTTTGATCGTTGGTTGCATTCCTATTTGGTACAACCCGCGACTATCTCAGTCAAGTTAAAAATGCTCTTAATAACGCAACCACAAAACAGGAATTGCAGGATGCCTTAAACACTTCATACTTATTTAGAGGAACCACAGCCGGTAGCAGGCTGACCACTAGTCTTTCTTTTTCTGCCAAGCTTTTTAACGCTCGTTTGGAGGAGCTAGTGGAGGAGTTGTTTGAAGAATTTGAGGAAGCCTTTGAAGCAAAGTACTCGTTAGAGAGGTTAACGGGCCATGCCATGACTTTTCAAGACCTTCAGTTTCATCAACGCTTCAGGCATCTTCATATGACTTCGGTTACCGAACAAGTTGCCTCAGCCATCGATCAAGAGAATACAGCGGTTGGTTTGGGAGTGGGTGCGGGAGCAGTTTTAGGTTCAATGATTCTCCCGGGTATAGGCACAATATTAGGCGGGATAGGCGGTGCTTTTTTCGGGGGGTTGTTTGGACCTTCTTTAGAAGAAATGAAAAGTTCTACCTACGAGTCGATTTATAAAGCCGTGATGGGTCATATCGCTAATGAGATAATTCCGAAACTGCGCCTTATGGTGGAGTCAAAGAAAAATGATGTGGGTAATGTTATCATGGATATTATTACTCAGTACTTACAGAAATATGAAAGTGTGGTTCAGGGTCTTATTGAAGAACACGAAGACAAGAAAAGGCAAGTTTTAGCTTATATCAGCCAAATAGATAGGGTTACGAAAGAATTAATCGAAAGGCAAGATAAGTTGGAGAGGTTAGCGATATTAATCAAAAATACCGGCTGATTCATTAAAAAGAACGGAAGAACGCTAGGATACAGTCCTAGCGTTTTGTTCTCCGTGGGTTGTAATGAAATCAGGCAATTGCAGTTGAAACTTCTCCGGGCCACTAGTGCTCGTGTCACTTTGTTTGCTACTTTGCCTTAGCATATTAACCTGGCGAGTATCAGTATTATATCTACGCCAGCCATCATTGCATTAAGAATAATGGGTCCGATAAAATCAATGGTAGGGGTGAGCAGACCAAAAAGTCCGATCACTGTCATTAGTAGACCTGTCCAGATAATCATGCTTAATCGCTCATTGCGCTTAGACCTAAGATTACCTGCCATTACACTTGTTTCTGCCTGAAACGAGATGGGAGTGACTATTTTAAAAATAAGTGCACCTGCCGTTCCCACCACAAAGGGAAGAGATGTGGGTAAAGCTGCAAACCGTAACTTAAGGCTAGTAATGCTTAATGCAAACCGTTTAATACCACTGCTAATGCAGCTAAAACGTCTGAAAAGGGCATGTTATCCTCTTGGGTTAAGTAGTCTGTTGAAACACAGTGAAAAGTATTCGGGACAAGGATCTGAGTTCTTGCAGTAGCAGGGTAAAAATGACTAAATTTTTCTGGCAAATTTATAATGCCTCCGGCGAAGTGCCAGAGGCATTGGAACCCACTAATTTAAGGTTACAGCTAGAGGAATGATTAAAAAGTTTTCTCTTACTAGTTCATCTATTTCACTTACCTTATGTATTCGTAGCTGTTCTGCAAGCGGGCTTGAGGATTTTGGAAAACTGTAGTTGTGGAGGAGAGCAGGGGGATACAAGCTGTTACGGTTGCTTGAGAATGTATTTGTCAATTGAAAAATGGTCCACTAATTATTTCAAAAACGGTCCACTAACTTTTGTTACTTAACCAGGCAATTGTTTCTTCATACCTATGACTTGTTTCTCTTGAAATGTCCATAATGTGGGCTTTGTGTGCAAGTCGATCTACGATAGCTCCTGTTAACATTGCATCTTTAAATATTTCCTCCCACCTGTCGAATGAGAGATTTGTTGTAATAATAATGGACCCCTTATCGTTCCTGTTAGAAAGTAAGTTGAATAATATTTCGCAGCCTTCTTTGTCAAATGATACATAACCTAGCTCATCCAGAATAACTAAATCGTATTTTTCAAATTTCCTTTTGTAAGTATTCAATTGA
>DUPA01000268.1 GCA_012838515.1 Natronincola sp.
AGGACCGCATTTTAGCGTATCATTCCAACGCGGATGTGGAAGTTATCTCAAAGGCTTTCCACTTTTCTGAGCGCGCGCATGAGAATCAATTGCGCGATAGCGGTGCCCCTTATTTCCAACACCCTTATGAGGTAGCTCTTATTCTTGCTGATTTAGAATTAGATGTGGAGACAATTACCGCCGGTCTGCTCCACGACGTAATAGAGGATACTGAGATAACTAGGGAGGAATTGGAAGAAGAGTTCGGTTCTACTATTTTAATGCTCGTTGAAGGCGTAACCAAATTGGAGAAATTACCTTTTCATAATCGTTTTGAGCGCCAAGCCGAAAATATGCGTAAAATGATTTTTGCCATGTCCAAGGATGTGCGGGTTATTTTGATCAAACTTGCAGATCGTTTGCATAATATGCGCACCCTAAGTCATGTTTCGGCATCGAAACAGAAAATTATTTCCCTGGAGACTTTAGATATCTTTGCACCTCTGGCACATCGTTTAGGAATATGGACAATCAAATTTGAAATGGAAGATCTTGCTTTTCGACATTTATATCCTAGAGAGTATCGCCGGCTTGTGCAGGATATTGATCGTAAAAGACAGGAACGAGAAGGCGATTTAAAAAAAGTTATGGATATTATTGTGGAGCGTTTGGCTGAGGTGGATGTTATATGTGATATTCAAGGAAGACCCAAACACCTTTATAGTATCTTCCAGAAAATGAATAAACAGCAAAAAGACCTAGATGAAATCTATGATCTTATGGCAATTCGAATTATCGTGAATAGTGTTCGCGAGTGTTATGCCGCGTTAGGTGTTATTCACGCCCTCTGGAAGCCCATACCCGGTCGTTTTAAAGATTATATTGCGGTTCCAAAATCAAACCTTTATCAGTCGTTGCATACAACAGTTGTTGGCCCAAAGGGGGATCCCTTTGAGATTCAAATCCGCACTTGGGATATGCATCGTACAGCCGAAAAGGGTGTTGCAGCCCATTGGATGTATAAGGAAGGAAAGAGCCACGCAACGGGTACAGATGCAAAGGTTGGCTGGTTGCGAGAAGCTGTAGAGTGGTTGCAAGAAATGAAAGATCCACAGGAATTCATGGATACTTTAAAAATTGATCTTTTTGAAGATGAAGTTTTTGTATTTACTCCGAAAGGTGATGTAAAGTCGCTTCCAAATGGTGCTACACCTATTGATTTTGCCTTTGATGTCCATACAGATGTAGGTTTAAGTTGTTTTGGAGCAAAAGTGAATGGACGTATTGTTCCATTAAGCTATATTTTAAAAAATGGCGATTTTGTTGAAATTCTAACTAGCAAAACAGCCAATCCCACCCGCGATTGGTTAAATTACGTTAAGACCTCTAAAGCCCGTAGTCGCATTCGTTCGTGGCTGAAGGAAGAGCAACGGGAAGAAAATGTTAACCGGGGAAGAGAGCTCTTAGAAAGGGAAGCTAAAAAGCTTAATTTAGAAGTACGAGAGGTTTTGCAAGAAGAGAACTTAGAGAAAACCGCGAGAAAATACGGAGTGAGCACCTCTGATGAGCTCATAGCCAGCATTGGATCGGGAAGAATTTCGGTGACTCAGGTAATGCAAAAATTAACAGGACAAGAATCTGTTGAGCGTAGGAGATTACCGGAGGTAAAGCAACGGGTAACAAAAGAAGTTACGCGGGGTGTTGAAATAGAAGGCGTAGACAATATACTTGTACGTTTTTCTAAGTGTTGTAATCCCGTTCCGGGTGACGAAATTGTAGGCTATATTACTCGTGGCCGAGGAATTTCGGTTCATCGTGCCGATTGTCCCAACGTCTTAAGTTTAAGTGCCGATGCAGGCCGTCAGATAGATGTTTTTTGGAATGTTGCCGAGGGGGACACATATCAGGTTGAGATCGAAATCGAAGGTATTGATCGACCTAATTTCCTTTTAAGCATCATGAATGCACTTTCGGAACGGAAAACTACGGTTGAGGCTGTTACTGCGAGAACAGTTAGACATGAATCGGCCACGGTGCAGCTAATCTTGGAGATTAGGGATGTTGGACATTTAAATGACGTAATGCAGGGCTTAAGACAAGTGGACGGTGTCTTGGATGTTCACAGGGCGAACCCGACCTAAAAGTACAAAGGATGATGCAGAGTGCGGGCTGTTGTGCAAAGAGTTAAGTGGGCAAGTGTGCTTGTGGAGGAAAATACTGTAGCAGATATAGGGAAGGGACTTTTAGTGCTTTTAGGAGTAGGCGAAGAAGACACCGCCGAAGATGCCCATTATCTTGCGAATAAAATTGCCCATTTACGGATTTTTTCAGATCACGAAGATAAAATGAACCTAAGTGTACAAGACATAGGGGGCTCGATTTTGGCAGTCTCGCAATTTACTCTTTATGGGGATTGTCGTAAGGGAAGAAGACCGAGTTTTAGTTCGGCGGCTCCACCCAAATTAGCAGATCTACTTTACGAAGAATTTATTAACACGGTGGAAAAGTTGGGCGTTGAAGTTAAGGCCGGGGTCTTTCAAGCCCATATGGAAGTTACCCTACTCAATGACGGTCCGGTTACCATGTTATTAAGTAGTGAGGGGGAATTCTAAATGAAGATTGAAAGATTCCGGGTTAACTTCATGGACGTTAACTGTTATGTTGTGTACCACGAAAAAGAAGCCATAGTTGTCGATCCCGGAGATGCTTCGGAGCAGGTACTCACTTATATTAATCAAAGAGATCTAAAGGTCGTTGCCATAATTAATACACACGGACATGCCGATCATATCATGGGGAATGCTTGGTTTATGGAAAAAACCAAAGCCCCTTTATGGATACACGAGAAAGACGCGGAATATTTGGGCAATCCTGAAATGCATCTAGGCTCCCTGATAAATATGGATGTTCCTACAGTTGAAGCCGGACGTTTTTTGAAAGATGGCGATGTGATTAATGTGGGGAATAAGAGCCTAGAAGTGATGCACACACCTGGTCATTCTCCAGGTGGAATTTGTCTTTATGCACCGAATCTATTAATTAGTGGCGATACCCTATTTAAAAATTCCGTTGGGCGATGGGATCTACCGGGCGGGAATTTAGATGTTCTTAAGGAAAGCATCTTACGTTTAGGTAGATTACCCATTGAAACAGTGGTTTACCCCGGACATGGACCGAGCACAACAATTGAGCACGAAATTATCAACAATTCGTTTTTATAATTCCTTTAAGGGAAGTGGAACGCATAGGTATTCCTTTTCATTTCAAAGAAGAGCACTTTGAGATTGTGGCTCCCGAATTTCTAATACCCACAATTGAGGCAACTATAAGATCTGTGTTACCGAGGGCACAATTCGGTACGGGAATGAAACTAACAGCCCATTACAAATGGGAAGACGATAGTTCGCTGCCTTTGCAGGTTGGTATTAATTTAAGCGAGACCACACCATGGGTTTATAGTGATAGTGAAATATTGGATCCTGTTTATATCGAAGTTGATCGAAAAAGAAGAATCAAAGAGAGAATTCGCCTTGGTGTGCAACGTGTTTTGGAAGAACGATTTGCTTTGTCCACGGGTTCTTGGGGTATTTTAAAAGGTGTGAGACCAACAAAGCTAGTACACAGCCTGCACGATCGGGGCTTTTTTAATGATCAAATAGAGTTTTTATTACAGGATGTTTACGCTTTAAATTCCGAAAAGATTGATTTACTTATGGATGTTGTGGAAAGGCAAAGAAATTTCTTTAACCCATCAGTTAATAATCCTATTAGTGTTTATGTTGGTATCCCTTTCTGCCCCACACGTTGTAGTTATTGTTCGTTTGCTGCTTACCCTTTAAAAACACATGGACATTTATTTAATGATTTTCTACAAGCATTAAAGAGTGAAATTGAACAGCTTGGCGCACTCATAAAAGATATTGGTCTTGATGTTGAGACAATTTACTTAGGCGGGGGAACACCAACAACCGTGCAGGGCAAAGATTTATCTGAATTGCTTGATTTGATCCAAGAAAACTTTATAACTGATAATACTACGGAGTTTACTGTGGAGGCAGGAAGGCCGGAAACTCTTTTAGCAGATACGATAGGTATCTTGAAAAAAGCCGGAGTAGATAGAATAAGCATTAATCCACAATCAATGCACGATGCAACATTAAAAGCCATTGGCCGCGAACACACGGTCAAGCACGTGTACGAAGCATTTTCATTGGCACGTGACGCGGGGATTCCCATTATAAACATGGATATTATACTAGGCTTGCCCGGGGAAGAACTTATTCATGTGGAAAAAACACTTGAGCGGGTGTTCAATTTGAAACCGGATAACCTTACGGTACATAGTTTGGCCCTAAAAAGAGCTTCTCGCCTGAAAAAAACCTTCGAGCAGGAGTTTATCGCCCATAAGCAAGGCGAAGTCATGGCTCGTCTAGCTAGGGAAGTGGCACTATCAGCGGGCATGGTGCCCTATTATTTATATCGGCAAAGACATATTCTAGGAGATTTGGAGAATGTTGGTTACGCTTTTCCCCAAACAGAATCTGTTTATAATATTCAAATGATGGAAGAAAGGCAGACGGTTCTGGGTTTGGGTGGGGGTTCAATAACCAAATTAGTGTCTCCTGATCTAAGCTTAAAAAGATTAGTCAACCCTAAATGTCCCGCGTCTTATAGCCAGCTTGTAAAGGGCGGTATAAAGCCTAAAATTGACCAAATTCGGAAACACTTAGTGGTTTGACAGGGTATTTTATTTAAAGTACAATTGTTGTGTTGGTCTTTCTAGTAATGAAAGGGTTGGTGTAATGTTTTTCCAAAAGATGCGTAATCAGATGAAAACCATTGTAATTATCGTGGTCGTGGCCATGGCCGGTGGGTTGCTATGGGCGGGGGGCTCTTTTTTCTTTGGACGTAAAGATAAAGACCAGGTACAAGCTAGCGCCATGGTTGCCACGGTAAATGGTGAGGGTATTTCTCAATATGACCTTCATCAAGCTTTTCTCACACAATTACAGAAAGTTGAGCAAGAACAGGGCAGATTGCCCGGTATAGCTTATGAAGCAGTAAAATTTGATGCACTCGATACTTTAATAGGAAATGCAGTAATTATCCAGGAAATTAATAATCGGAAGATGACTGCTTCGAAAAAAGAAATTGATGAAGAATTGCAGTTTATTATTGATCAATTTCCCAGTAAAGATGATTTCAAACTACAGTTACAAATGCTTGGTTTGTCCGAAGAAATTCTAAGGGCTCAAATCACTGAAGAAATAAAATTTGAGAAATTAAAAAGGGAGATTCTTAGCGAACATGAAGTAAGTGAGCAGGAAATAAAAGAGGCTTACGAGCGTGTTCGGACTTCCCATATCTTAATAGTCCCGGAGGTTTCCGAAGAGGTTTCCGAAGAGGAGCAGTGGGCTATTGCCGAGAAGAATGCTTGGGAAATTTATGAGCAAGTCACAGAGGAAAACTTTGCTGAACTTGCAAAAGAGCATTCAGCGGACAGCAGTAGTGACAACGGGGGAGATCTAGGCTTTATCTCTCGAGGAGATACCATACCCGAGTTTGAGAACGTTGCTTTTGATCTTTCTGTGGGTGCGATTAGTGAGCCTGTAAAATCAATGTATGGTTATCACATTATTACCGTAACAGAGCGTCAAGAGGCCGAAGGCGAAGAATTCGATAAGGTACGCAACAAACTTGCTGATCTTATCAGGCAAAATAAGGGCAGAGACGATTTAATTGCGTGGTTCGAAAAAGTGGAAGAAGAAGCAGATATTGTTTATATTGATCTTGCCATGAATGCTTTTGCCCAAGTTCAAAAAGGAAATTATGAAGATGCCGTTCATTATTATAATTTGGCCATCGAAGAGCAACCCAACGATGGATATCTCTATGCTTCGTTAGCTGAAGTATATAAGGAGTTAGATAATCCCACCGAGGCCATAAATCAATACGTTAAAGCAACGGAGATATTTAATAATGATCAATGGCTGTATATGTCTTTAGGAAACTTATATATTGAAGAAGAGCGAATTGATGAGGGTGTTGAAGCACTGTTAAGGGCTTCCGAATTAGCACCTAATGATTTTTTTACCCAGCTAAGTATTTATGGGCAAATTAATGAACTCGAGCGCTATGATGACGCTAAGATAGTCGAAGAGCGAATCGCTGCATATCAAGAGATGTTGAAAGAAAGTTCCCTAGCTGAAGAGTCTGCGACAGACGTTATTGAATTAAATGATGAAGAAACGACGGAATAATAATCGGGTTCCCGGCGAGTGAGGCATCACTCGCCTTTTTTACAAGTGGAGGTAATGTATAATGAAACTAACTACAAAACCTAGGGGTACTAACGATATCGGGCCCGGGGAAATCGAGCTTTGGTTGGAACTGGAAGAAAAAATTAGGTGGGTATGTCACGCTTATGGATATACCGAATTGCGCACGCCTATTTTTGAACATACGGAGTTATTTCAACGGGGTATTGGTGAAACCACTGATATTGTGGAGAAAGAAATGTACACTTTTATTGATCGGGGCGATAGAAGTCTAACCCTTCGTCCAGAAGGAACTGCACCTGTCGTTCGTTCCTATTTAGAAAATAAAATGGGTGCCGGCGCTCTTCCGGTTAAGCTTTTTTATTACGGACCCATGTTCCGTTATGAAAGACCGCAGGCCGGTAGGTATCGTCAATTTACGCAGTTCGGTCTAGAAGTGTTGGGATCCGCAGATCCCTTACTAGATGTGGAAGCAATTGTTTTACCAATGGAGTTATATAAGGCTTGTGGACTCAGTGGATTTGAGGTAGAAATCAATAGTATCGGGTGCCCAACTTGCCGGAAAGAATACCGCGATAAACTGGTTGCTTATGCCGAGCCCTATAACGATGAACTTTGCGGTAGTTGTCAAAGTCGCTTACACCGAAATCCATTGCGTTTACTGGATTGTAAAGTGGAAAAATGCAAGGAAATCATGGAAAATGCCCCTAGTATTTTGGATTATTTATGTGGCGACTGCAAAGAGCATTTCAATATGGTTATTACTTATTTAGATGCCCTTGATATAAAATATAAACTTAATTCCCGTTTAGTTCGCGGTTTTGATTATTATACCCGAACCGTGTTTGAGATGACCTATGCCGGTCTCGGCTCGCAAAACGCTATAGGTGGCGGTGGGCGTTATGATGGTTTGATTGAAGAATGTGGTGGGCCTCCAACTCCCGCAGTGGGTTATGCGGTAGGTGTGGAAAGATTACTTTTGGCTCTTAAGTCTCAAAATAGCTCGGACTTTACCTCCAAGGGGCCGAAAGCATACCTTGTTCATTTTGGTGGTGAAACCAAGTTAAAAGCAGCGGAGATCGCATACTTTCTACGGGGACAAGGTTTATGGATTGAATTGGATTATTTAGATCGTAGTGTTAGAGCACAAATGAAGGCGGCGAATCGCCTTAAGAGCGAAAACGTGCTGGTTTTTGGGGAAGATGAACTCAGCCGTAATGCGGTTGTTGTTAGGAATATGGGTAGTGGGGAAGAAAAACAAGTTAATTTGGGCGATTTGAAACAATTATTGATTACATTAGGGGCTGATACTGAATGACTGAATGGATACGGACTCATCATTGTGGGAATTTAAATAAAAGTAATGTAGGGGAGACCGTGACATTAAATGGCTGGGTAAATCGGCGAAGGGATCTGGGTAAAGTAATTTTCGTCGATTTAAGAGATCGATCCGGTTTAGTGCAGATCGTTCTTGACCCGGAAATCCTGGGAGTTGAAAATTTTCCCGTGGCCGAGGGATTACGCAGTGAATTCGTAATTTCCGTTACCGGTCAAGTAGAAACGCGACCTGTGGGTCAAGAAAATCCCAATTTGGAAACGGGAGAAGTGGAAATTCATATAAGTAAACTCAAGGTCTTATCTGAAGCCAAGACCCCACCATTTCCCATCCATGATGCCTCTTCTGTGGAAGAAGCTTTGCGACTTAGATATCGTTACCTAGATTTACGTAGTAAGGAACTGCAAAACACCATGATTTTACGGCACCGTGCTGTTTCGGCCATTCGTTCTTTTTTCGATAGTAAAGGATTTTTAGAGATAGAAACACCGCTCTTAATTCGATCCACACCGGAAGGGGCAAGGGATTATATTGTGCCCAGTAGAGTGCATCCGGGAGAATTCTACGCATTGCCACAATCACCGCAATTATTTAAGCAACTGTTAATGATCGGTGGATTTGAGAGATATTACCAAGTGGCGAAGTGTTTTAGAGATGAAGATTTAAGGGCTGATCGTCAACCGGAGTTTACTCAAATTGACGTGGAGATGTCCTTCGTTGATCGTGATGCAGTAATGGAGATTATGGAAGAGATGATTACCAAAGTCTTGTCAGAGATAAAAAATGTGGAAATTCAATTACCCATTCCTCGCATTAGTTACGAAGAAGCAATGAACCGTTATGGATCTGATAAACCGGATACGCGTTTTGCCATGGAGATCAACGATGTTACTGATCACTTAAAACAAAGCGAATTCAGGGTGTTTGCCGATACAATCAAATCCGGCGGGGTTGTTAAGGGTATTAATGTTAAAGGCGCCGGAACTTACACTAGAAAACAGATTGACGATCTCAGTGAACAAGCAGTAAAATTTGGTGCAAAGGGTCTTATGTGGTTGATATTAGAAGAAGATAATGTACGCTCTCCCATTGCCAAGTTTTTGCAACCATCCGAGCTGAATGATATTGAGAAAAAGTTACAGGCGGAACCAGGCGATTTATTGCTCTTAGTTGCCGGAGATAATGCATTAGTTTGCGATGTTCTGGGACGGTTACGTTTGATTTTAGGTAAAGAGCTTAATTTAATTGATGAAAATGAATTTAGATTATTGTGGGTTGTGGATTGGCCGCTATTAGTTTATGATGAAGAACAAAATCGTTATGTCGCGGCCCATCATCCATTCACTGCACCTTTGGAAGAAGATATTGATCTTTTAGAAAACGATCCGGGTAAAGCTCGTGCTAAAGCTTATGATCTTGTGCTCAATGGTGTTGAACTCGGTGGGGGAAGCATTCGTATTACTAATAGATCATTGCAAGAAAAAATGTTCAAGGCTTTAGGATTTTCCATGGAAGAAGCCACAGAACAATTTGGTTATTTCATGGAAGCTTTTGAATATGGTGCACCTCCCCACGGCGGTATTGCCTTTGGTCTAGATCGCTTGATCATGCTCTTGGCGGGGACTAATTCGATTCGTGATGTCATCGCCTTCCCCAAGACGGTTAGCGCGTCTGATTTGATGATTGAGGCTCCGTCAGTTGTAAGTAAGAGGCAGTTAGATGAATTAAAGATTAACTTGAGAGACTAAGTGTCTTGGCTAGGTCATGGACGATATTTGACCCCCTAGAAATCACCATACCGGTTACAAAGTGGTCTATGATTTTGTGCCGAACCGATATTTCTAGACTGTCCATAATCCCGATATTGGTCATCCAAGCCACGCAAATGCCCAAAAACCCCGCGATGAAGGGAATGTAGTTTCTGTTGAGACTGGGGAGGGCAGCTTTGATTGTATTTGTCAATATTTCTACTAAAAAAGCAATTGCTAGAACTTTACCTAGTAAAACATCCATCTAAACACCCCCTTTACTTAGATCTATGTGCCCTAAATTCCCCATAGAACTGGGAAAAATCGGTACAAGCAAGGGGTTGAAACTGAACTTTAGGTATGATATTATCAATTTAGAAACGAACCCCTACTGTGCTCGCGATCAATCTGGCCTCGTTATGAGCCAACATCATAACACAGGGAACTTTAACTCTGATTAACTCGGGCGGGCCGTTTTTAGACGGAAGCCCAAATTAATCAGGTGGGTACCCACCTGCCACATGCAGGTTCATTCAGGTCAGCACTAGCGGTATGGTGGGGGTTTAGATTTAATACCCCTTTCGGGGTATTTTTTTTGGAGGATATTATGGAACATCGATTCTCACGAACGGAAATGGTCATAGGACAAGAAAATTTATTGCGGTTACAAACAACCACCGTTGCCATTCTAGGCTTAGGTGGTGTTGGTGGTTACATAGCAGAATCGTTAGCCCGCTCCGGTGTGGGCTCTTTAATCTTAATAGATCATGATAAGGTCAGTATAACTA
>DUPA01000269.1 GCA_012838515.1 Natronincola sp.
ATTGCTATTTTTAGAATCGCTAAAGAACAAACATTATCTTTATTTGTCTTTTAGCTTTACATAGAACGTCTTATTTCTAATATTATACATTCTCTTAGAATTTCCTGTTCGGCTCGCTTAAGTTTGACAGAAAGGTTGTCCGAAAATCTTTTAAGCCAAATCCAGCATAAAGCTGGATCTGGTCTTTTTTAAGGAATAACATTGTTATTATTGTTGTTACATCTTGGAGGCTGTGGTGGAAATGGTGGCCAAAGGGCACCGGAACGGGCAAATTCGATCCATTCTGCACATCCTTGGGGTGAAACTTCTTCGCAGATAGGAGGTTCATCTGGGAAGCGACCCATTACTTCTAGTTGAACCAAGGCAACTGCTTTTAGGATTAGATATACACCGACTTCGCACTCGATGATCGTCCCTCCATCAGTTACATTGCAGTTGATGCAGCGAACCAATGGTAAAATAACAGAAGTCATCTCAGGAACTGCCCCTTCAAGAATAATGCCGTTGCGCCTATATTGCGCGGTTTGTTGCAGAAATTGAGATGTACCGTTTGAATCGTATTCGATGTTTATGACGAAATTCACTTCAACATTCATTTGCCCATTTCTTGGAATAACTCCATTTACAACAATGTCCGTAACCTCACACTCAACAATATTCACCGCTAGTGGAAATGTGGGTGGAATGGGTATGCGATACGTAGGACAATCAACGATCGAACATTCGTTATACACCTTGTTTACATAAATAACTTCGGGCTGATAGCAATTATGACCTTGAGACATCCAATTCACTCCTTTCTCTAAACCATAATATGCGTTCATCCATGTGTGGTGCGTTATTTAAAAATTAAAGTCTGAAGTTTTGGGCTTGTGCATAGCTTATAAAAGGGGGGTGTCATCTTTGTTTATAAGCATTGAACATGAAAAACATCTTGGATTGGACCTTACGGATGGATTGCTATCTATCAAATCTAAAGATGGGGCAACTAAGCCCCTAGAAGATAAAGTTGAACATATTGCCGCCTCAGTTTTTGACCAACAACTTCGAATAGTGGCTTTTCTAAATCAAGATTATGCGTGGTTTTTCTCTGGGGCCACAAACTTGAATCGCGAGAAAGTAGAATTGGGGCACAAGTATGGCGGTGGGGGTCAATTAATAACAGATAAAAAAGGTAATAGCCATCTTTTTTATTTTATTAATCAATCTCCCGGACCGGGGGCGGTATTACGTCACCATAAGTTCGATGGTTCTTGGTCAGTTTCTTCACTTGTTACTACGAATGTTTCTAACCATATCTCTGGCTACACGGTGGGTTGCAAAGACGATAGTATAATACATGTGGCTTATTGCGACCATCGCGACAGTAACTTGCTCTACCGTGCTTACGATTTCGAACATAATATGTGGAGTGGTGCGGTGCCATTCTCGAGAGGTAAATGTAGTTATCCTCAATTTATCTTAGGAGATAGACTTTATCTTTTTTGGTTTGAAGAACGCGACAAAATCGATTTGCGTGTAAGGACACTTGATAATAATTGGTCACCCATAAGTGATATATCTTCTTTGAATCATCATGCATCAAGTATGGGCTATGCCTTTCGAGGTGGAAAAGGAAGCATTCTTTGGATGGAGGAAGGTAAGCTATACCAGTCTGCCTTTGATAACTGGTCGGAACACACGGAGTTAGAACGTAAAGATTATGACTATGTTTTACTATCTCTAGGTGGTTCGACCATTCCATTTTATGAGACGAAATCGGCGCTGGTTCACGAAGAAGTGGTGGAAGAACCGGTTAAGATTGATTCAGAAGTTAAACCTACCAAAAAAGATGAGCACAAAGAAGAGGAAAGAAAAATACAGGCTTCTTTTGTGGAAAAAGCTTTTCATACTATGAAAGAATGGGAAACTTTAAAAACAGATCTTAATCGCTTAAAATACGAACTCAAAATGCAAGAGCCAATTGATCTTACTCCTCTCATTACGCGACTAGATAGAATAGAAAGAAAGTTTTTACTTTGGCAACAAGGAGAAGAAAAACGCAAAAAGGAATTTGGCAATAGTTCAAAATACGCTGAACAGGAAATTAGAAATCTTAAACAGCGCATAATTGTACTGGAAAATGAACACAAAAAAGCAAAATCCAGTTTATTACTGAGAGTCCTCCGAAGGTTTTAAGGCATATAATGGCTTATCATGATTAAGGGGGCTTCAATGTGGAAGTAATTGTTTATGGTAATCGCAAACAGCTTTTGTCTTCCTGTGGCGGTTGAAGGAAAAATGTGCCTCTGGATGAGGCCATGATTTATTTGCGTAGAATGGTTAGGCGGCGTTTTGGTTCTAAGGTGGTTGTAACTTTCTATAATGAGAATAATTATTTAAGAACGGGTAAATGGTGGGAAAACGAAAGACCATTGCCCTTGATTATAATAGATGGAAAGGTTGTTTTTAGGGGAACAATGCCCTTAGGCGATATTATTAGAGAGCTCGAAGAACTGGAAAACATGGTTTAAGCTGGGGCAATGCCATAATTTGGATTTCAGGCTAATCTTCCATTCCTGTTATAATAGTATTACAAAACTATTATAAGGAGGAATAAAGCTTGAAACGTTCGATTATAGTTGCTTTTATCATTTTAGTAATTGCTACCCCTATTGTCTCAGCAAGCTCTTGGGATTGGTGGTCTTCTAATCCACCTTCTCTGAAAGATCCGGGTTGGCAAAATCCCAATCCACTACCACCCATTGATCCTAACCCGTTACCGCCTGTAAACCCAGATCCAGCACCAAATCCAAATCCAAATCCAACACCGCCACCGGTTAATCCGGGAGGTCCGTTATTACCTTCGCAACCTAGTAATCCTAGCAATAAAGTTCCTGTACCCAGTAGGGCACTGAGTGCAGAGGAGTCGAGATTAATCGAACAGGTTAATCAAGAGCGTACACAAGCCGGTTTACGCCCTCTACAGGTGGACCAAGGGTTAGTCTCATTGGCTAAAGACAAAAGCTATGACATGATAGTAAATAACTATTTTAGTCACACTTCACCAACATTGGGAACAGTGTACGCAATGCTTGATCGTGCAGGAATTCGTTATAATCGTGCCGGTGAAAACATTGCCAAGACAGGAAGCTTTGAGCGGGTGCATCCCTTATTTATGGGAAGTTCGGGACACAGAGCCAACATAATGCATGGAGATTACACGCATATTGGTGTAGGTATAGTTACCTACGGACCGAACTATCACGTTACCCAGATTTTCATTAAAAGATAGATTTCAGACCCCACCCAGAGGTGGGGTCTTTTACTTAGATGGATTAAAATAAAGTAAGAAATGCGACTTGAATAATTCCGATAATAAGACCAATTAAAGCACCGAAGACTTTCGCTACTTTGAGCACTAATTCTTCTAGCTGAAAAAGATCGAATGAATTTATCTTTTCTTCCACGAAATTGGCCAAAAGTTGAGATTCCTTAAGCTCTGCACTGATATCATCGCTCAGTTGAGCAAAGAGCTTTTCCACTTCATTTTCCACCAGATCGTGCAACATGGAGCGAACCTTACTACCTATGGAGTTCATGATTAAGCGTGGCAAGACACGTTCAATTCTAAATGCTAAATTATCGGTAATATGCTTAGTTACCTTTGCCCTATTTGCACTGGTATTCACGGCATTAACCAGTTCATCTGTTGGAAGTAGATCCTCATTTAAGACTTGGGCTATACTTTTCGCAATATCTGCCTTCCTTTTCGGTAAAACACCAAGAAAATCCCAAAAGAATATTTTAATAGGTTTTCTTGGCCAGAAAAGCATTTTAATTGCAATGACATTTGTACCCCAGCCTATTAGAGCGGCCACGAACGGTAAAGATATCATTTGCCATGTCATTTAGTGCTCCCCCTCGTGATAAATATGATTTAAGTATGGCTCGGCATATAGTCTTACCTATTTGGGAAGAGGTCAACCCCTAGACTACAAAACAAAATACGAATTAATATGTTGAATAATGGGGGTAATCACATGAGAAACATCAAGTTAATTTTGTTAGGCATATTATTTGTCGTTTTGCTAACCTACCCAACCCAAGCACTTGAGACAAATTCAATAATGCAAAGAATGGAAAACGGGTTTCCCAATCAAGTTGTCGTTTATGAGCAAGTTTATAATTACGAAACACCATACTTATCGGTATCTGCAACGATCCCCCAAGTTACTATGTTTGCCAACAATGAATGGGAAAAAGACTTTAATAAACAATTAGTAGATAACTTCAACCGGTTTCTGGCGGAGGTAGACGAAGTTGCGAAGAAAAATAGTGATTACGCCGGTAAGCGCAATGAATTTACTTATGAACTATTGGTAAATTATGATGTTAAACTAAACAGGGGAGGGTTATTAAGTCTAACGATTCGCTCATACTATTATACCGGGGGTGCCCATGGCATGACGGTTGTGGATTATGTTAACGTAGACCTAATCACAGGTCACCACATTCATTTTAGTGATCTATTCGAAAGTGAACAAGATTTGCAATACGTTTCCCAGGTTATAAATGAAAGGGTCACAGAGGAACCCGAGACCTATTTAATCGACGAATTTACCTCGGATCTCTTAGATGCAGATCAAGATTTTTATTTGCATGAAGATGGTGTCATGGTGTGCTTTGGACTTTATGAATTGGCACCATATGTTGCAGGTATTCAAGAATTCGCCATACCAACACCATAGGGTAGAAATTCTACCACATCTCCGTCTTTAATGGGGGTAGTGAACCCCGCTTCATCTCCATTAACTAAGATTCGTCCGCCTCTTTGGCTAAAAGCCTTATCAGGTTCATATTCTCTAAAGATGTCCGTAACTATAAACGCATTCAGCGGTTTTGTAGGTGGGTTGTATTGAATCTTATCATTTGGTCTAATTATATAATCAAAGGACACGGGTTTACCATTGGCTAGAGGAATCGATCTTTCCGGGTTCAATTCGAGATGTTTTCCATTTACTTGAATGATGATCTTGTGTTCTTTACTTAATTCTGAGTTAAAGACATCTCCAATGGTATAATTTTCCCGTCTATATTCCGCGGAAATGTTAGGGCGCAAACGAGTGTCATGGGGTTGCTCTTGGCCATCAATGAACAATTTCACATTTTTAGGTCCTGTTTTTGGCTTGCTGTTTAGGAAAAAAGTAAATTCTTCTTCGGCAGTGATACCTAGGTGTTGGAAGAGTTCCTGAAAATTTGTAATTGTTTTTAGGGTTATTTTATCCCGATCTTTTATAACATAATCCAGAGGTTGCTTTATACCATTAACCAAAATTTGAGGCTCAACTTCAATTGATTCATCATTAAGAGTAAGTTGGAGCATGTTGGCAGATGCCTCAGTAAACTCGCCTAAAGTTACATGAGGTGGTTTACCTGGTTTACCGGGTACGACGGTTAGTAGATCACCATCTTCTAAGGGTGCACTAAGATCTGTTTCCACACCATTTCTTTTGACTAATGCCCCTTCGCCCAGTGTGCCGGGTAAGGGAACATACCGACCGTTTAGTTCAACGGTATATGCAGGTCCCGGACGCCCCACCAATTCTGAAGGTACTATATTTGCATGCAAAAGTGCTTCTCCCACCGTAGAAGAAGCCATCTTCAAAATTTGATGTTGTTCGCCATTAACGCTGATTTGAACGAGCTGCATAGCCCGATCATCTAAATGAATGGTCCCTATTCCGATTGGTGTAATAACTTCCGGGCCGCTGTATTCGGGCCACCCTTGTATATTTTCCAAACTGGAACGGTCACGCATTCTCACGAGATTTTGGGGCAGATCAAGTTGTTTAGCCAATAAGACATCTAATTTAGGAGTCCTACTGCCACCACCGATTAAGATTATTCCTTTTGGCGCCCCACCATTTAGGGCCATAACCTCTTGTGCGATTTTTGTCGCTAGGATTTCCACATGGGGAAGAATTACCTTAAGCAAGTCATCGTAGTTTATTTCCAGAGCATTGCCCAATGCGTCTTTACACTTGAAGGATTGCTCTTTAGAGGTATTAACCTTAACTTTTTCGGCAACTGTCAAATCAAGTAAAAAGTATTCGGCTATGGCTTTTGTGATTGAGTCTCCCGCGCAAGATACCATTCCATAGGCTTTTACTGTTCCTTGTGCCGAAATGGCCAAGTCAGAAGTACCTGCGCCCACATCCACTAAAGATATGTTTAGCATTCGCATACTTGGGGGAACAACTAAATGCATGGCGGCAATGGGCTCAAGTGTAAGGGATGCCATTTTTAATTCAGCATTTTTTAGGGCTGTTCCCAAAGAGTTAATAACAATTCGAGGCAAAAAGGTGGAAATCACGTGAACTCTAGCCTCTTTGCCTTGGTGATCCAGTAACGAACCAATGGGCTCATCGTCTAGATAATATTGAACCACACTGTAGCCAACACACAGGTAGCTGTCCATGACCCCACTTCCGTTGTCTTTGGCCAATTTCTTTATGGCGTTACGCACAGCATCAAGTTCTAACGCTCTAATGTCGTTATCAGTAAGGCGTTGATTGGGGACTAAATCCATGGAGCTAATACCCGTTTCTGTTAATAGAGAGCGACCTGCTGCGGCAACAGCCACTTCATTAAGTGGTGTGCCCAGTTGAATTTCTAATTCGCTTTTTATCTTTTTTATTATGGTTGAGACCGCGTCAATATGGTGGATTTGACCGTCGGCCATCGCGCCGGGAAGCTGTTGATGAACACTGGCGTATTTCAGTTCATAGCCATTTTCGGCCGGGCCTAAAATCAGACCGGCGATTTCACGGGTTCCGATATCAAGTGCAAAGATCTCAGTTGTATTCATTAATCCTCACCTCACTTAGTTTTATTTCAACATAAACTTAGATGATCCTGTTTTTTTGGATTAGAAGGAGAGCTTTGATTAAGGTAGAAAACATGTTAAAAATATAAAAATATGAGGAGCGATATTTTTGGGAAAATTGCAAGAAAGACATGAGATTGCCTCCGACTTAAAATGGCGCTTAGAAGATATTTATGATAGTGATGATCGTTTTGCGGAGGCCTTGGCGCATTTAAAAAAAGACAAAGACAAAATAGCGGGCTTTCGGGGAACAATTACCTCCGGTCAAGCATTGCTAGATGCACTTCGTGAACGAGATAAGATGGATTTACTGGCTAGCCGGCTCATTGCGTATTCACACATGCGTAAAGATGAAAATAATGCTGATTTGGTTTACCAAGGTTTAGCTGATCAAGCCTTAAGTGTTTCTGTGATGCTCAGCAGTGAGTGGGCTTTTTTAGAACCGGAAATTCTATCGTTGGATGCCGCGGTTGTTAAAGAGTGGGTCCAAAAGACATCAGGGCTTGAACTGTATGAACACTATTTAGACGATGTGATGCGCATGAAAGCTCATACCTTACCGGCAGAACAAGAGGAACTTTTGGCGGCGGCCGGAGAGCTGGCAGCTACACCGGCTAATATTTTTCGCATGTTTAATAATGCCGATTTAAAATTCCCCATGGTGAAGAACGATCAGGGAGAAAAGGTAGAACTTACCCACGGACGCTATATTCAACTTATGGAGTCGCAAAATGTGAGCGTAAGAAAAGGTGCTTTCGAGGCAATGTATGAAACCTACAGTGCATGGAAAAACACATTAGGAGCAATGCTTATTGCTTCTGCCAAGAAACAACTTTATTTTTCGCGTTCCAAAAAATATAAATCTTCTTTAGAAGCCGCATTACATGCAGATAACGTAAATCCCGAGGTTTATACTAATCTTTTACATTCCGTGCACGAACACTTGCCTTTATTCCATCGCTACGTTAGATTACGTAAGAAACTTCTAAAATTAGATGAGCTGCACATGTATGATGTATATGTACCCATGGTTCCTGACGAAGATATGGAATTTTCAAGGGAAGAAGCGAAAAAGATGGTTCAAGATGCGCTACACCCATTGGGAGAGAGATACCTAAGTGATCTAAGTAAAAGCTTTTCGGATGGGTGGATAGATTGGTTAGAAAATAGGGGTAAAACCAGTGGTGCCTACTCCTGGGGAACTTACGGGGTTCATCCTTATGTTCTCATGAATTACCAGGGCACCTTAAATGATGTGTTTACTTTAGCCCATGAGTTAGGCCATGCCATGCATACCTTTTATTCAAATCAAAATCAAGAGTTTATTAATTCACGTTATACAATCTTTGTTGCAGAAGTTGCTTCAACACTTAACGAAGCATTGCTCATGGATGATTTGCTCAAAAAAACTCAAGAGCCGAAAAAACGGGCATTTCTTCTTAATCATTATTTAGAGCAATTCAAAGGAACGGTTTTTAGACAGACAATGTTTGCTGAATTCGAGAAGACTATTCACGGCAAGGTTGGTGCAGGTGAGCCAGTAACGGCAGATTTGCTTTCTGAGATCTATTACGATTTAAATAAGCAGTATTTCGGCGAAGACATAATCGTTGACGATTATATTGCCATGGAATGGGCTAGGATTCCCCATTTTTATCGTCCGTTTTATGTATATAAGTATGCCACCGGGTTTTCGGCAGCGATTTCTTTATCGAAACAGATTTTGGAAGACGGGGAACCCGCGGTAAATCGTTATTTAGAGTTCTTGGGAAGTGGGTGCTCAGACTATTCCATAAATCTATTGAAAAATGCAGGAGTAGATATGAGCGAACCAGCTCCAATTGTTCAAGCTATGCAGGTTTTCGAAGAACTTTTAGTAGAGCTAGAGCAAATTTCAGAAACACATAAATTCTAAATTTTATTTATGCGGAAAAAGGTGGGTCATGAATCCACCTTTTTGGTGTCTATTGCGATATATCGACATAATACAAAGGGTTTTTACGTAAAAGAAAGAATATTATTATAACTTTCCTAAGAAATCACCATAGTACTAAACAGAAGTCGATGTATTGTAAGGAGGTCCAAAGACTTGGTAAATCACCTGACATGGGAAGAAAAAGTCGGTCAAATGATGATGTTTGGTTTTTCCGGCGACAGAATTCCTCAACATATTAGCAAGTTTATTTTAAGACATAATCTAGGTGGAACAATCTTATTTCCGCAGAATATAACAAATCACGAACAAGTGAAATCATTAAACTCCGAGTTACAGAAATTAGCCTTTCAGAGTCCGAGCAAGATTAATTTGATGATCGCCATTGAGCAGGAAGGCGGTGTGGTCAAAAATCTCTGCGACGCATTAAATATTTCCCCGGGCAATAGGGCGTTAGGTGCAACGCATAATATAAAATGGGTGGAGAAGATTCTTAGCATCATCGCGGAGGAGCTATGCGCTCTGGGTTTTAACATGAATCTTGCCCCCGTTGTCAATGTGAATACAAACTTGGGCAACTTAAAAAACGCTATGCGCTCTTTCGATAGTGATCCCCTCGTAGTGGAATCCATGGCAGAAGCCGCTATCAAAGGCTATGGTAAGCATCTTTTGACAGTTGCTAAATATTTTCCCGGACATGAAGACTTCGGTGTTGATTATACATTACATACTCCCATGATAAATCAAGAGTGGGAAAGACTTTGCGAAATAGAGTTAGCACCTTTTGAGCGGGCAATTTACAGTGGTGTTGATGCCCTTCTTGTCACGCATATTCTTTTTCCCGCGTTGGAGAAGAACCTCTTACTTCCGGCTAGTTTGTCATCCCATGTTTTAACAGGCTTTCTCCGACAACAGTTAGGTTTTGAGGGCTTAATTATTACTGATTGCGTAGAAGATTATTTGCTCGCAAATCATTATTCCATGGGTGAAATGGCAGTTATGGCCATTAATGCGGGGGCGGATATATTATTAATCAGACATGACCAAGGCAGGCAAAACGAAGCCTATAAGGCGGTTGTTGAAGCCGTACTGAGTGGTCGCATAACCATGGAACGTATTGATCAATCGCACACACGAGTTAATCGGGCAAAGAAACGCCTAATACAGAATGGGGAAAAAGAAAGGCCTTTGGGTAAGAAGATTTACCATTTAGTAAATCAGGAAGTGATTAAACACGCACTAGATGTGGTGAGAGAGGGGGCCGGTTTACCAATATTATTGGTGGAAATGTTAGGAGAAAGCAAGGCTTTTGATCCGGATGCAATGATTGAGAGTTTGGTAAGCACCGGATTCTCAGTGGAAAAAGAGCAACTTAGCTTAACATACACCCCGCAGGATAAGGATAGATTAATCTCCATGGCCAAATATAGACCATTAACAATCTTTTTAAGTTGGCAAGCATACGAAAACGAAAACCAGATTTATCTTATTGAAGAGATGAGTAAAGTGAGTCAGGACTTAATTGTAATTGATATTTCAAATCATAATCTGGAGGAATAAAGATGAGGTATGGATTTTTTGATAATGAAAATCGAGAGTATGTTATTGAGCATCCCGATGTTCCCGTTTCTTGGACTAATTATTTAGGGGTTAAGGATTTTTGCACGGTAATATCTCATAATGCAGGGGGATATTCTTTTTATGAAACCCCCCAACATAAGCGCATTACTCGCTTTAGACCTAACGCCGTTCCATTGGATCGTCCGGGCCATTATGTTTATTTACGAGATGATGATACTAATGATTACTGGTCAATTTCATGGCAACCGGTGGGTATTGATTTAGAAGAAGCAGATTATGAAGCCAGACATGGACTTTCATATTCTAAATTTTCTTGTGCTTATCGTGGGATAGAAGCGGAGCAAAAACTATTTATTCCTGTGAATGACGCAGTAGAATTGTGGGATGTCACAATAAAAAACACATCTGACAAACCGCGTAATCTAAGTGTGTTTTCGTATGTTGAGTTCTCGTTTCACCACATCGATATAGATAATCAGAACTTCCAGATGAGCCTTTATGCCAGTGGGACAGACTATGAAGATGGATTAATCGAATATGATTTCTTTTATGAGCCATGGACGTTTCATTATTTCACTTCAAACATTGAACCCGATGGTTACGATTGCTTAAGGGATAGCTTTATCGGTTCCTATAGAACCGAGACTAACCCCATAGGGGTGGAAAATGGTAAATTGTCTAACAGTAGTGAGCTCGGTGGAAATCATTGTGGTGCTTTGCATAAGGCAATTACTTTGGCACCCGGCGAGGAAAAACGGATTATTTTTATGTTGGGTGTTGGAGATCGTGAAGTTGGTCAAAAGATAAGACACAAATATTCTGTTCTGGATACTGTGGACAAAGCATTTGCCGATCTTAAGGCTTATTGGGAGGCTAAATTAAATGTGTTTCAATGTAAAACACCACATGAAGGTTTAGATACCATGATCAATGCTTGGACACTTTATCAGGCGGAAACTTGCGTTGTTTTCTCGAGATTTGCTTCTTTTATTGAGGTAGGTGGTCGAACGGGCTTGGGCTATCGCGATACGGCTCAAGACGTTTTGAGTGTACCCCATACTAATCCGGAGAAGGTGCTTCAGCGTATCGAAGAATTGCTACGAGCCCAGGTTCGGCAAGGGTATGGTCTGCATCTATTCGAACCGGAATACTTCGATCCGGATCGTCCGGCACCACCAAAGTTTAAGTCTCCCACAGTTATGCCCGAACCGCCTTTAGAAAGCTTAATTCACGGGCTTGAAGATACTTGTTCAGATGATCACCTGTGGTTAATTCCTTCTATTTGCGAGTATGTAAAAGAAACCGGTAACCTGGATTTCTTTAAAAAAGTCTATCCCTTTGCCGATGGAGGAGAAGCGACGGTTTGGGAACACATGAAGCGGGCGTTGGATTTTTCCGCTGAGCAGGTGGGGCAAACCGGAGTCTGCAAAGGTTTGCGGGCAGATTGGAACGATTGCTTAAACCTAGGTGGCGGAGAAAGTTCAATGGTATCTTTTCTCCATTACTGGGCACTACAAGTTTTCGTGGAAGCAGCCGAGTTTATCGGTGAAAAGGACGATGCCGAAAAATATTCTGCATTAGCAGATAAAGTCCGTGGCACAGCAGAACAGCATTTATGGGACGGCCAATGGTATCTACGGGGTTTTACCGCTAAGGGCAAAAAGATAGGAAGTCAGGAGAACGAAGAAGGTAAGGTGCATCTTGAGTCTAATTCTTTAGCTGTACTATCAGGTGCCGCCTGTGAAGAACGCGGCCTCGCCGCCATGGATGCAGTATATAAATATCTATATTCCGAAAGGGGTATTCATTTAGTTTGGCCGGCTTATACTAAACCCGACGATGATGTGGGTTTTGTAACAAGGGTGTATCCG
Organism: Natronincola sp.; assembly: GCA_012838515.1. GTDB lineage: Bacteria > Bacillota > Limnochordia > Darwinibacteriales > Darwinibacteriaceae > DUPA01. The sequence goes on from DUPA01000269.1 coordinate 12,254, forward strand.
GGCGTAAAAGAAAACGCAGCCATATTCAGTCACCCAAATCCTTGGGCGATGATTGCCGAATGTCGCTTAGGACGCGGTAATAGGGCAATGAAATTCTATGATGCTCTTTTACCTTATAACTATAATGATGATGTGGCAGTAAGACAGGCAGAACCATATTCATATGTTCAGTTCACTATGGGTCGTGATCATACTGCTTACGGAAGAGCTCGTCATCCCTGGTTAACGGGTACGGCAGGCTGGGCTTATCATGCCGCAACACAATATATTCTCGGCATTCGAGTGGGCTATGATGGCTTAATTGTTGATCCTTGTATTCCTAATGACTGGAATGAATTTTCAGTTAGCCGCGAATGGCTAGGTGCCACTTATCAAATTACCGTTAAAAACCCCGATGGAGTGGAAAAGGGAATAAAAAGCATTCTTTTAAATGGTAAATCAGTAAATGGAAACATTCCGCAACAAAAAGCCGGAACAGTCAATGAGGTTCTGGTCACCATGGGGTAATAATAAATTAAAATAATAGTTTAACCGATTTGAGGTATGGAGGCCCTTATGCCTAAGGAATCTAGAGTCTGACGCACTTGGTTTTCATCAAGATTAACACGCCCAGACTTCCAGCAACAAAAAGTGGGTATATCTCGCGCAATTGTGGCTAGATGACGATAGAGAAGGGCTTCTTTTTTGTTGTTCATTAAGTTTTGTCCAGCCTTTCCCGAAAGAAGGTGAGCATTTTCAATGACTTTATCCAATGAGCCATATTCGGTTAACCAGCGAACTGCGGTTTTAGGGCCCACCAAGGATATGCCCGGTATATTATCGCTAGTATCGCCCATTAATGCCTTTAAATCGGGTATGCGTTCGGGGCCGACTCCCATTTCATATTCAACTAACTCCGGAGTAAACATTTTATTTGCCTTGCTATTGGGTGCCACAACGGATACTTGTTCAGTCACTAACTGCAAAGCGTCCCTATCGGTTGTCACTATGTAGCAGTGGGTATCACGGGGTATACTGTGGCTTATTGTACCTATCACATCGTCTGCTTCATATCCTTCTAGCTTGATTAGAGGCACATTAAGGCTATGCACAACTTCTTCAATAAGGGAGATTTGTGAGCGAAGTTCGTCAGGCATGGGAGGTCTTTGGGCCTTATAGTCAGAATAGAGTAGATGTCGAAAAGTTGGAGCAGGATGATCAGAAGCTACAAAAATGTAATCAGGTTGAAATTGCTCCATGAGTGCCGCCACAGTGTTATAAAACCCCAAAACCGCATTAATGGTTTGACCATCTTGCCTTCTTATTGAGGTTGGTAATCCAAAAAAAGCGCGATATACTAAGGAAAAGCAATCCAAGATCAAACATGTTTTAGACAAATATATTACTCCTTTTAAAAGCATTCATCACTTATTATAACACAATCGCCCACTAACGTGGAAAGAAAGGGGTGGCTTAGTGGAGCTTAAAGAGAAAGTAAGTAAGAAGATCCATTCATCTAAAGGACTCCTTGAAGAAGTGGCCCTAAAAATAGGTAATAATCCGGAGATGGGATTTAATGAATATATTGCGTGTAATACTTTAATACAAGTCTTGGATAATGCGGGATTTAAAGTTGAATCGGGTCTTGCTAATTTACAAACGGCTTTTCGTGCCGATTTGGGCAAAAAAAGGCCTAGAGCGACATTTATCTGCGAATATGATGCTTTACCGAATTTAGGTCACGCTTGCGGTCATAATTTAATTGCCACAGCTAGTCTAGGTGCCGCCCTTGGTATAGCCCCCTTCTTGAAAGAACTGGCGGGTAGTATATCGGTGTTGGGAACCCCAGCGGAAGAAACAGGTGGCGGCAAAGTTATTTTGGTAAATGACGGTGTATTTAATGATATGGATCTGGCCCTAATGTTTCATCCGGCAGGCCAGAATTTACTTATGTGCAGTACTAATGCATTAGATGCCTACGAGTTCATCTTTATAGGGAAAACGGCCCATGCGGCAACGGCACCTGAAGAGGGAATAAATGCTCTAGATAGTGTGATTCAACTTTTTAACGGAATTAACGCTTTAAAGGGACGCTTAAATAAAGAGGTAAGCGTGCAGGGCATTATTTCAGAGGGAGGAGATGCACCTAATATCGTGCCCGGGCGGGCAAGTGCCAGATTTTATTTAAGGGCACCAAGTAGGGTGCAACTTGATAAAGTAGTCGATGATGTTATCAAAATCGCTAAAGGGTCTGCACTAATGACCGGGACGCGCCTACGGATCAATCAATTCGAATATTCCAATGAGAATTTTGTCCCCAATAAAACCCTTTCCTTAGCCTTCGGTGCAAATCTGCAAAGGTTAGGCGTAGAAGATATTCAAGAATTTGAAGTTGATAAGGGTTCAACAGACATGGGAAATATCTCAAAGATAGTTCCGTCCATTCACCCATATTTAAGTATTGGACAGGGATTGACAGCCCATACCAAAGAATTTGCTGAGGCAAGTTTAAGTGAGGAAGGCTTAAAAACTGCAATTTTGGCCGCAGAGGCCATGGCCCATACAGTAGTTGATATGTTCACCAACCCAAATTTATATAAGGCGGTAAAGTCAGAACATGAAAGTCATGATTAGGTTTCGCTTATTAATTTATGGATTAATTTTATTGTTTCTTTTAATTACACCTATTTTCGCATCAACGCAAGATGGGGATTTCATTAGCTTACCCGCAGATAAAATTTTACGGATATCTCGGACAAGTGTTGATTTTGAACATCATGATATTTTAGAGATCAGTGCCGAAGTGGAATCTTTTCACCATTGGGAAGATGATTCTTGGGAGGTACCCCTCGCCGCCGTGCTCGTGGGGTTTGAAGAAGTGGTTGCCACGTTAAAAGATGGTGTGATCATTCGCTTTGATGTTTATGATCCTTTATATATTCGAAATGTAAGGGTGGCTATTAGCACAGAAAACTTCGCCCATCTAGAACACGAAAAACTCCGGTTTTCGCCCACTTCAAAATTATATGTCGAAGAAAGGGGAACGGGACGTGGATTCAAGGTTGAAGAAGGCGAATCAATAGAGGTTTATGTTAAAGACAGTAAGCTTAGTATCATTGATTCAAAAGGTACTGTTTGGGGATTTGAACAGTCGGTGAATTTACATACGGATTCCCAAGGAATGATTCAAATTGATTCCTTTAAGCGGGGGACAACCCATAAGTTTTCGCCGCAATATCGCGGTCGATTTGAATTGTCATTAATAGATGAAAATCGTTTTTTGGCTATTAATGAGATAAATTTGGAAGACTATCTCTATCAGGTTGTACCAAGTGAGATGACATACACTTGGCCGCTGGAAGCTCTAAAAGCTCAAGCGGTGGCCGCCCGCACCTATGCCGTTGCACAGGTTATTTATTCTCGTCGCGGCCATTTAGGTTACCACGTAAGTGATAGTACTAATTCCCAAGTTTATAACAATCAACCCGAAAGACCCAGCACCACCCAGGCCATCAAAGAAACAAAGGGTCAAATTTTAACTAAAGACGATGGTACCATCAGTTCAACATACTATCATTCCACTTCACCGCGAACTCCGCTTACTACCGGTTCTATCTGGAAAAATAGAGATGACTTATCACTAGAAGGTAATTCGCCTTGGTATCGCTGGCAGTGCACATTAAATAGTGAACAGTTAAAATCATCTATCCAACAAGTAACAGATAAGAACCTAGGTGAAATTGTAGGTCTGGAAATATATGCAAGGGATGAACTCGGACGTGTTACTGCCTTAAGGGTTTTAGGTACTAATGGGAAGGAAATCATCGAAGGGGAATTAAATATCCGTTATGCGTTAAAACCATCAAGTTTAGGGCGCATAAACGATACCGTAGGCAAGCAAGCGTTACTTCCCAGTGCTTTTTTCTTTTTTGAACCACAATATGATGGTGAAGAGAAACTTAAAGCCGTAACTTTCTATGGTGGAGGAAGTGGCCATGGTTTAGGCATGAGTCAGTGGGGTGCCAAAGGCATGGCAGAAGCAGGTCATAGTTATCTCGATATCTTAGAAAAGTATTATCCTGAAGCAACTCTAATTACCCATAGAGAACAGTTGAGGTATTAATGAAATGGAAAATGCGGAAAAGAAAGCTTGGAGAATTCCTTGGAAAGGAATATTAGTGGCTTTAATTTGTAGTGCAATCGCTTTAGTCTTGGTTTTTTCTAAAGTGGCTAAACCCGAGGATGTTCTCAAAGAATTAGCTGTTTATCCCAAAGGTTTTTTTTATGGTGCGCTTTTTTTTGTCTTCGCGGCATGGATAGTAGATGGGCAGCGTATCGGAATGTTGACCAGAGCCATAGGAAAACCGATTTCCTGGTGGCAATTGGCGCTAATGCTTGGTGCTGCTAATTTTTTAACCTTAGTCACACCTTTTGCCGGCGGTGGTGGAGCGTTAATAGTCTACTTGCTCTATCGACGTGGGATATCTTTGGCTTCGGGCACGGCAGTTGTAATCGCCGGCGGAATGGCCGGGCAATTTACGCTTTCCACATTAATTTTAGCTTTACTTTTCCTTGTTAAAGAATTTCCTCTGGGTTTAGCACCGTATGTGGGCTATCTACGTTGGATAATAGCGGGTTATATAATTATCTTGGTTATATTGGTGTTTATAATCACCAAAAGCAAAAGAATTTTACATCGAGTAATGCAAAAGCGCGGTCCGAAGTCTAAATCCCTAGCTTGGCTCGAAGAGTTTCGTTCGACTTATAGATTTTTAATGTTTAGGCAAAAACGGTATTATTTTGCCTGCTTGGTTATGGCACTTTTTTATTATTTGACCTATTATTCGGCGGGGTTTATCTTGCTTAGTGGTTTCGGAGTATTTGAACCCCTGCTTCGCTATACGATTTCCGTTTTATTTGGTATTGCCCCGGTTTTTTCCCCCATTCCGGGTGGTGCCGGTGCTTCAGAACTTGTGGTCTATAAAGTATTAGAAGGGTCTTTGCAAAGCGATGCTTTGGGTACTTTCATAATACTGTGGCGCACGGTGATTTTTTATATACCCATTCTCCTAGGCGGTTCGGTATTTGCTTTTCTCGCTTTTTATCTGGCCACGACTAAGAGGCAACAAGAAATTCAGGACGAATCGGAATTACAGTAATTTCTCTATTTTTGTAATATTATTTAGGGTAAATGATCAGACTAGGTAATAGCATAATAGAGAAGGGTGATAGTCATGAGCTACCGAGAACAATTGCGTCAGGCACGCTGTTTACTGGAAAGGGAAATTCAGGAACTCCATAAAAATCTAATCGCTAAAGAAAGAGATTTGAAAAAACTAGAGGGTTTGTTGAAGGATAAAGGCGCAAAACGAGGTGATGAAGGTTCTTTAACAAGTCAAATAGTGCAAGCACTATATTTATTAGCGAAAGAACAGGATACCGGGGTGCCTGCCCGCACAGTAGTGCAAGAGTTTATTCAACAAAGGGATGACGTTAATGAGTCCACAATAAGATCCACATTATATCAGGTTACACGTAAAATGCGCCCCACTGAGATAGCTGTGGGCGAAGATATAAAACTTGTAAAAGTACTTAAAGAGGGCCCTCTATATAATGTTGAGTTAATTTCCGAACAGGAGGCGAAGCTCGTCTAAGTCCCTCGTGAAACGTGCCGGAGGTAAAGAGGCTAAAAACTGGGTGCC
>DUPA01000270.1 GCA_012838515.1 Natronincola sp.
CTCAAAAGCCAACCGCCACTCCTTATAGCAGGTCACTCTATGGACTAGATTATTCTACTCAGCCTATTGCGGAATATTCGGCAATGCTCAAAGAACAATTGTATATGCCGGTCTTTGGTTCGAAAAAGGGAGACCGTGCTTATTTGGCAATCATTGAAGAAAGCGATGCGGCCGCGAAGATCGAGGCAGTTGTTTCGGATATGCGCGATTCTTACAACAGGGTTTGGTCTTCTTTCGACATTCGACCTGCAGCGAGAGTAAGCATGGAGGCCGAAGGGGAACTAATACACCTTAGAACGCTTTCAATCTTAATGTACCAATCTCGGACGAACAATAAAGACATTGTGGTACGTTATGCGTTTCTTCCTCCTGAAGAATCAAACTATTCGGGTATGGCGAGGCTATACAGGGAATATTTAGCCAAAAAACACGATTTTGTTCAATTAAAACAGAAAGAACGATCCCCACTGGTGATTGATATCGTTGGTTCCATTGACCGCATTCGACCCGTTCTTGGTGTTCCCACCAATGTGGTAGAACCAATTACGACACACGATCAAACCATGGAGATTGTAGAAACTCTACTAGACCATGGCATAGATGATATAAAACTTCGTTACATGGGGTGGTTAAAAGGTGGCATTCGTCACGTTTTCCCCACAAAAGCGAAACTCGAGAAGGCTGTTGGGACAACTGATAGCTGGACTAGACTTTCGAAAGAACTAGAAAACAAAGGGATTGAGTTCTTCCCCAATGTTGACTTTATGAGGGTTCATCGCAATCAATTAGCTGATAAATTCATTGAATTTAGGGATGCTCCACGCTTTTTGAGCCGAAGTAGCTCTTATGTAAACACTTATAATATCGCAACCTATCAACCAATTGACAACAAGAGGATTTCTTTGCTTTCGCCTAGTAGGTTAGGCAAAACAGTTTCTTCGTTTATGGATTCATATAATAAAATGAACATTAAAGGTCTTGCTTTGGGTGATTTAGGTCTGGATCTGTATACAGATTATCGTACTAACCCAAAATCGGTAGTAGATCGCCAAACGGCGAAAGAAATCGTTGTTGAACAAGGCGATCGTCTTGTAAACCAAGGAAAAGAATTAATGGTAGCCGGTGCCAATGCATACATGCTTCCCTACGCCAAATATGTAGTGGAAAGCCCGATGTACTCTCGAAGTACCGCAATACTCAACCAAACGGTTCCTTTTTACCAGATGGTTCTAAGCGGATACAAGGGTTATGCAGGCGAGAGCTACACACTTTCCGACAATTCCGGAAAACCCTATCTCCTTAAGTTAATTGAAACCGGTACCATACCTTTCTTTACTCTGTCCGGGGTAGTATCATCGGTGATGAAAAACACCGACTACGATTATTTTTACTCAACTTACTACGAAGATCAGATTGATGAGATCGTAGCAATTTATAACGAGGTAAATGATGTTTTGGGTGGTTTCGGAGCACAAATTGTAGATCATGAAATTCTTGCACCGAACGTTAGTAAAACGGTATATGAAACGGGCCGAACAGTGGTGGTAAACTATAATTCAGATGCCTATCGTATGCCAAACGGGCTCGTGGTGCCGGCTGTTGGTTACCTAGTTATAAAATAGGGGGGAATTACTTTGCATTCTAGGAAGAAGATGGTCTTTAGTTTTACCCAAAGACAGAAACTCGGTGGCTTCTTATTTACTTTGCCGTTTATTATCGGGTTTATACTGTTTTTTGCCTACCCTTTCAGTCAAGCGGTGATCATCAGCTTTAATGAATTGGTTTTGACACCGCAAAATTTTGAGTTGCAATGGAAAGGTTTGGAGAACTATGGATATGCACTTCAGATTCATCCGGAATTTTCTAAAACCTTTACTGAGGTATTAATGAAGTTGGTTGTTGAGTTACCTCTTATAATCGGCTTTAGTTTTTTCGCAGCGGTTATTCTTAATGCAGATTTTCGAGGTCGCTCCGTTATGCGGACGTTATTTTTCTTACCTGTTGTGTTGGGAGCCGGGGTAGTCCTGAAAATGGAAATTAACGACTACTCTAACATTATGCTCCTTCATATGCAAGAGAATTCTGCGTTTTTTGGAGGGGCTGCATTGCGTACTTTCTTTGAAGCCTCGCGACTCCCGGGAGGGATGGTTGACTTTGTTGTTGACGCTATACAAGCACTTCCTTTAGTAATACGTGCTTCAGGCGTCCAAATTTTAATTTTCTTAGCGGGATTACAATCAATCTCTAAAGAGATATATGAAGCGTCTAATGTAGAGGGCGCCACGGGGTGGGAACGTTTCTGGTTAATAACTTTCCCCATGATGAGTCCCTTGATCATGACGAATATTATTTATACCATAGTGGATTCCTTTACCGCGATGAATAATGAACTTGTTCTTTTGATTCGCGAGACGATGCTTAGGGGTGCCGGTTATGGGGTTAGTATGGCCATGGCCATGATCTATTTCGCGGTTATAGGCATCATCTTAGTGATTGTTTTTACTGCTTTATCTCGTAGAACGTTCTATCAGGTTTAGTTTAGAAGGAGGTGTCTTGTATGAATTTAGCTACGAAAGAAAGATGGAGAAAACGTATTGTTGGATTTTTCCGTATGGTTTTGTTGATAGGGATCGCTTATGTCATCTTACTTCCTTTGATTCACCGATTATCAACTGCTTTTATGGGAGTGGAAGATCTCTATGATCAATCTGTACGTTGGATACCGCGCAATCCTACTTTCCGTAATTTCAGGCTCATGTGGGAACATATGGATTATGTGCGTTCTTTTGCTAATTCATTCTTCCTTGCGACTTTAACTAGTGTTTTACAATTGCTAACTTGCTCTATGGTTGGCTACGGTCTGGCACGTTTAGAGTTTCCGGGAAGCAAAGTTATCTTTGGATTGGCAGTTTTTACACTGGTCATACCACCACAATTGATTATGGTTCCTTCGTATCTAAACTTCCGTTTCTTTGATTTGCTGGGGATTTTAAAAAATAATCCTATCAACTTAACCGGAAGTTACTGGCCCTTTGTACTTCTAGCCATAACCGGGACCGGTTTTCGCTGCGGGCTGTATATTTTTATTATGAGGCAGTTTTTCAAAGGAATGCCAAGGGCTTTAGAAGAGGCCGCTTATATAGATGGAGCCGGGCTATTCACCACATTTTGGCGTGTAATGATCCCAGGTGCGATTCCTGGTTTAATAACAACGTTCCTGTTCTCCTTTGTCTGGCAGTGGAATGATTATCTGTATGTTACAACTTTCAATTCAGGGGGTAAGTTTTTACCCCAATCTTTGGAAGCAGCGGCCACAAAAGTTGCTGCCGCAGTTAACGAGACTGATGCATTGGCTTCCACGAGTGGGTTCTTAGATGATCATTTTTATTCTCTAATTAATAATGCCGGCATGGTCTTGGTTATTGTACCCCTTTTGATTCTCTATATCCTACTCCAGCGATATTTTGTTGAAAGTGTGGAACGGACCGGAATCGTAGGATAGAACAATGGAGGTTTTACTGTGATCAATAAATCTAGTTTACGTGGTGTAATTCTTGTTGTTATTCTTGCATGTTCTTTTTTCTCCGGCATTATTAGCGCGAAAGAGATTCCGTTATTAAAAGATGTTTATGATGGGCAGATCCTAATTGGATTCGCTGCTCGTCATAACTACTGGTTGGATGAGCCTGTGCTAGATCACTTTAATACAGTTACTGCAGAAAATATTATGAAATGGGATGCTCTACAGCCTTCACCGGGAGCATTTCGTTTTACAGTGGCCGACAACTTAGTGAGATATGCCGAGGACAATGGAAAATCCGTGGTTGGTCACACGTTGATCTGGCATAACCAAACACCGGATTGGGTATTTCGCGACGAAAACGGTAATGATGTTTCCCGCGAAGAGTTACTCGCCCGCATGGAGACCCACATCAAGACAGTAATGGGTCACTTTAAAGGGCGGGTTAAAGGTTGGGATGTAGTAAACGAAGCCATTGAGCAAAACCCGATTACGGGGGAGTGGGAACTGAGAGATTCCAAATGGCGACAAATAATCGGTGATGATTTTGTGGAACATGCATTTCGATTTGCCCACCAAGCAGATGCCGATGCTGAATTATATTATAACGATTATAATGCTGCCGAGGGCCCAAAACGCGATGCAATTTATGCGTTAGTCAAGGATCTTGTAGACAAGGGTCTAAGGGTTGATGCAGTTGGCATGCAAGGTCACTGGGATCTACAGACTCCGTCTCTTGATGAGATAAGAGAAGCTTTTGATCTTTATGCTTCTCTAGGTGTAAAGGTGCATATAACGGAATTAGATGTAAGTGTTTTCACTTGGGACAATCGTACTAATCCTTATATGGGCGGGCTACCGGAAGCGGTTGCAAATCAACAAGCTCAGCGTTATGCATCATTGTTTAGCCTTTTTAATGAATATGCCGGGATCCTAGAAAGGGTAACTTTCTGGGGTGTTAAAGATAATCATAGTTGGAA
>DUPA01000271.1 GCA_012838515.1 Natronincola sp.
AAAGTTAAGGATTTGCGAGTTAATATGCCGGGTGAAGAATTAAAAGGTGTAGACCTAGAGGTTTTTAAGGGGGAAATATTGGGAATTGGCGGTTTGGCCGGTCATGGTAAGATCGCTTTTGCCAATGGAATTATGGGTTTATATCCTACGCGGGGAGAAGTAACCTTCAATGACCAAGTTTTGCTTCTCAACAACCCACGCCATGCCCTCGACCGCGGTTTAGCATTTGTGTCAGAAGATCGACGAGGTGTGGGCCTTGTTTTGCAAGATAGTATTGCTAATAATATAGTTCTAACCAGCATGCAAACACAAGGGAGATTTCTAAAATACGGATTTTTGGAATTGCGTGACGAGAAAAAAATAACAGAGCATTCTTTAGAATCGATAAAGAAGTTCGATATTCGTTGCACCGGTTCCGATCAGATTGTTCGTCGTTTAAGTGGTGGGAATCAGCAAAAAGTTTGCCTTGCGAGGGCTTTTACTCAAGAACCGGAGTTATTATTTATTTCCGAGCCGACTCGAGGAATTGATATAGGTGCTAAGCAGAGGGTTTTAGAGCTTATAATGGAATTGAATCGAACCCTAGGCGTGACAATTGTTATTACTTCCAGTGAACTAGCGGAGTTAAGAAGTATTAGTGATCGCATTGCCATTATTTATGAAGGTTGTTTAGCAGGCGTTCTTGCACCGGATGCTCCTGATGTGGATTATGGTCTATTAATGGCCGGGAAATCACCTAAGGAGGTGGGAAGCAAATGAAAGAGCAAATAATCAACTTTTATGACAAATTTGGTTTGCCACGCTTAATCATAACGCTTTTTGTTATATTAGTTTTAATAGTAGCTACGACAACTGATCTTAATATTGGTTCGTTATTAAGTGATTCACTGGTTCGAATCGGAATGAATGGAATCTTCGTCCTAGCTATGATTCCTTCAATCCAATCTGGTAATGGTTTAAATTTTGGACTCCCCGTGGGTATCCTAAGTGGTATAGTAGGTACATTGATCGCTATGGAAAATAAGCTTGTGGGGTTCGGTGGATTTGCCGTTGCCTTGTTCGCCGCTATTCCCATAGCCATAATAGCTGGCTATATTTACGCACAGCTTCTTAATCGAGTTGTTGGTCAAGAAATGATGGTAGGTACCTATGTTGGTTTTGCAATTGTTGCGGGCATGTGTATTTTTTGGCTCACTGCTCCGTTTAAAAACCCAGCCATGATTTGGGCAATTGGTGGAGAGGGCTTGCGAACAACTTTGACACTAGCTGATAGCTTTACAGGTGTGCTCAATAAGGCACTAGTATTTAAAGTTTTCGGAATTAGTGTTCCCACAGGCTTGTTGCTTTTCTTTGCATTTATGGCGTTTTTGGTATGGGTATTCGCCCAAAGTAAACATGGTGTAGCTATGGAAATGGTGGGTCGTAACCCTCGTTTTGCCGTTGCCAGCGGTCTGAAGTTAAATAAATATAGAACCCTCGGAACTGTACTTTCTACGGTCTTGGCAGCAATTGGCTATGTGGTCTATGCCCAAAGTTTTGGCTTTGTTCAACTTTATATGGGTCCATTAATGATGGCCTTTCCCGCCGTTGCCGGCATATTGATTGGGGGCGCATCCACCACCAGTGCTAAAGTTGCCCATGGTGTGATTGGTGTTATTCTCTTTCAAACTTTGCTAACAGTAGGTATGCCGGTTGCGAATAAAGTAATTGCAGGTAATATCTCGGAAATAGCGAGAGTGATCATTAGTAATGGAATGATTCTTTATGCTTTAACTAGAACTACGGGAGGTGATCAGGCGTGAAAAACCTCCAAAGTATTTTACGGAAAAATGCGGTACCATTACTATTTGCCGTGGTTAGCTTAATGGGAGTCTATTTCGCAAAAATGCCCGCCCAATTTTTGCTAATGGAGATTGTCAAAAGGATGGCGAGAAACTCCTTTTTAGTACTATCTTTGATTATTCCTGTGGTGGCTGGGATGGGTCTTAATTTCGGAATTGTATTAGGTGCTTTAGCAGGCCAAATAGCTTTAATCTTGGCAACACACTGGGAATGGGCAGGCTTAATTGGTCTTTCCATGACTGCGTTGCTCGCGGTACCTTTTGCTTTAATTTTCGGTTACTTCGCCGGTCGCGTTCTCAATCGAGCAAAGGGTCGGGAAATGATTACAGGTATGGTGATGGGCTTTGTCGCTAACGGCCTTTATCAACTGGTCTTTTTATCCCTTGTGGGGACAATTATTCCTTTTAATAATCCTAAAATGAGAATTTCTAGTAGTCCGGGCTTGCAGAACACAATTAATCTGAAGTTATTGAAAGGCTCCTTAGATGGAATTTGGGAAATTCGTTATGGTTTTACTAAGTTTCCCATGGTAACTTTTATGGTTATTGTGCTGTTGGCCATTGCTATCTGGGCTTTCTTCAGAACTAAAATGGGACAGGATTTTAGAGCTATCGGTCAAGATCGCCATATTGCCGGCGTCGCGGGAATCAACGCAGATGCAAATAGAATAGTTGCCATCGTTATTTCCACTGTGTTAGCTGCTTGGGGTCAGATTATCTTTTTACAGAACATTGGAACCCTTAACACTTACAACAGCCATGAGCAGGTTGGAACGTTTGCCATCGCCGCTTTGTTAATTGGAGGGGCGAGTGTTACTAAGGCAACAATAACTCAAGCGTTAACCGGCACGTTTTTATTTCACTTACTCTTTGTGGTTTCGCCCATGGCAGGTCAAACAATTTTCGGTAGTGCGCAAATCGGTGAATATTTTAGGGTATTTGTGGCTTATGGAATCATTGCCATTAGTTTAGCACTCCATGCATGGCAAAATAAAACTAGCTAGACGAAATTTAATAACGAATTCCCCTTGGGATAGACAGTAGGAGTACTAAACTGTTTATCGCAGGGGGAATTTTCTTTGTCTTGACAGAAATCAAGAATTAGTTTAGCATTAAACCATCACGAATTAGTTCAGCGTTAAACCAATTTTGGAGGAGAAAAATGTTAGAAGCAGATGTGGCAAGTCATTTAAGGAAAACTCAGCAGAGACTGAATTATATGTTAAGGGAAAAAGTTGGAGAGTATAAGTTAACCTTTCGGCTTTTGCATATCTTAATGCGTATTGAAAGGAACCCTGAAGCAAATCAAAATGAGATTGCTAAGGAATTAAAGTTTACTAAAGGATCCATGAGTGGCTATGTCAGCCGACTTATGGAGCTAGGCATGCTCGAAAAAAGTGCTTCAACTAAAGATCAGCGATGCAATCGTTTGGTTCTCACTATTTATGGTAAAAGTATTTTGGAAGATTATGAAGAAGAGGTTCATTTGCGTTATAAAGATATCTTCATTGGTTTCAGTCCGGAAGAACTTGCCTCCTTTGATGCTTCATTAACAAAAATTAACCGTAATCTTGAGAAGTTGGAGCTTGAGGAGGGCAAGTCTTGAAGGGGAGGAACCTCAATTTGAAGCAATTTTTAAAGCATATGGAAAAATATCGCCTATTTGCATTACTTAGTCCTATTTTAATGACATTAGAGGTTTTTACAGATATTGCCGTTCCCTACTTAATGTCTCGCATAGTCGATGTGGGTATTGTTAACCAAGATATCTCCTATGTTATACGTTTTGGCATTTATATGATCGTTACAGCTATAATAGGTATGCTTTTTGGAATTTTCAGTGCTTATGCGGGAGCGAAAGCGGGCTATGGGTTTGCTGCGGAGATTCGCCATGAAACCTTTCAAAAAGTGCAGAATTTTTCCTTCTCAAATTTGGACCAGTTTAAAGTATCATCACTGATCACGAGATTGACTAATGACTGCAACACGATAGGTCAAGTGACTATGATGAGCTTAAGAATGGGTATCAGGGCACCATTAATGATGACCCTGGCTTTAGTGATGTCTTTTCGCATTAATTCATCATTGGCTACCATTTTCGCCGTTGCTCTACCACTAACTGCAGGATTTATCTTGTTTATTTTAGCTAAAGCTAGACCTTTATTTTTCGAAATTCAAGAAAGAGTAGATGACGTAAATGCAATCATCAGAGAAAATCTGGCGGGCATTGGTGTTGTAAAATCCTTTAATAGGGAAAAATACGAAGAAGCGCGCTTCAAAAAACGAAATGATGCTTTGATGGATACTGCGATGAAAGCGATTTCCATCATTATTTTGCTCATGCCTTTCATCCACATCATAACTTATAGCACTATTATTGCCGCACTATGGTTTGGTGGTAAACAAATTGTGGCGGGGAGTATGGGGCGTGGCGAACTCATGAGTTTTATAACTTATATTACTCAAGTTTTAATATCGCTTATGATGATCTCCATGTTCTTTATGCAACTATTACGGGGTATTGCTTCTAAAGATCGGATTCTAGCAATCTGGAATACGAAAAGCGAGTTGAAGGAAAAAAACAATTCGGTACACGAAGTACAAGATGGATCCATCTCTTTTAACGATGTTTGCTTTCGTTACTATGAAGATGGAGACGTGGTGTTAAATGATATTAATTTGCAGATAAAATCCGGCGAAACCGTAGGAATTATTGGTTCCACCGGTTCATCTAAGTCAACTCTTGTGCAATTAATCCCTCGGCTTTACGATGTAACTAGAGGTTCGGTGGAAGTGGGGGGCATTGATGTACGGGATTATGATCTTAAATCTTTAAGGGATCAAGTGGCCTTTGTTCTTCAGCACAATACATTGTTTTCCGGTACCATACGGAGCAATATGTTATGGGGAAATGAAGGGGCAAGTGATGAACAAATTATAGAGGCACTACAAAAGGCCCAGGCCTGGGAATTTGTCTCGAAGTTAACCGATAAATTAGATAGCAAGGTGGAGCAAGGTGGAGATAACTTCTCCGGAGGGCAAAAACAACGCTTAACCATTGCCCGGGCTCTCATGAAAGATCCTAAAATAATTATCTTAGATGATTCCACTTCTGCCGTTGATATGACAACGGATGCGAAAATTCAGCTTGCCTTTAGTAAAAATCTTGACCACATCACTACTTTGATTATTGGTCAAAGAATCTCCTCAATCAAACATGCAGATCGCATCGTTGTAATGGAGTGGGGTAAAATTGAGGCGGTGGGAACACATAGAGAGCTATTGACAAGTTCTCCAATTTATCAAGAAATCTATGATTCTCAGCAGAAGGGGGTGGTGTCAGCATGAAGGGAGCGGCAAAGGGAAGAAGTGTTAGACCCGAAAATGTTAAAAGCACACTAACCCGCCTATTTTCGTACTTTAAGTATAATAAAATTCTTTTTATTGCAGGAATTATTTTTATCATAATCGGGTCATTGGGCACCATCGCGGCTAATGCCATGCTGAGTCCGATTATTGACTCCCTTGTTGAACATGCCGGCATGGGTGTATTTATTAAATATGTCCTTGGTATGGCAATTATTGTATTATTTATTGGTATAGGTGAATATTACGGTAATCTATTCATGGCGAAACTTGCCCAGCGAACGGTGCACAAAATTCGTTCCGAAATGTTTGCCCATGTTGAAACCTTACCAATCTCCTTTTTTGATCAAAACGCTCACGGAGAGTTGATGTCTACTTTTACAAACGATGTGGATATGCTTAACCAATCTTTGGAGCAAGGAACCTCACAGATTATAGTTTCATTTATTACAGTTATGGGTAGTTTCATTATGATGATTGCCATTAGTCCTGCCTTAACTGTGCTTGCCTTTGTAATGTTGTGTGTAATGCTTTTGATCACGCGTGTAGTGGGTAAACATTCTGCTCGAAATTTTAGAGCCCAGCAAATGCAGTTGGGGGACATGAACGGTTATGTTGAGGAAATCATGAGTGGTCAAAAGGTTGTTAAGGTTTTTAATTACGAAAATAGGGCCATGAAAGATTTTGCCAAAAAGAATGACGCGCTACGTAAATCTTCAACTCTGGCTTCGACTTTTGGGGTTATGCTCATGCCAATCGTGGGTAGTTTATCTTTTGTGCTCTACGGTATGATCTCCATGTCAGGTGCTTACTTGGTGATTTTAGGAATTATTACGGTTGGTAACATAGCCGCTTTTCTGCAGTTCACAAGGACGATTTTAAGACCAATAGCACAAGTCTCTAATCAGCTGAACACCTTATTTGCAGCAATTGCCGGGGCGGAGAGGATCTTTAAAGTTTTAGATGAAAAACACGAAATCGATGATGGTCAAGTCAGACTTACTACTAACTGCAATGGTCGCGATGGTCTTTGCTGGAGCATTCCGCAAAATGATGGCGAACCTAAGCTTGTTCCCCTGCGGGGTGATATTACTTTTCATGAGGTTGATTTCGGATACTTACCGGAGCAACAAGTTTTAAAGAAACTCGATCTATATGCTAAACCGGGGCAAAAGATTGCCTTCGTTGGTTCTACGGGTGCCGGTAAGACAACTGTCACGAACTTGATTAATCGCTTCTACGAGATAGATGAGGGAACGATTTTATACGATGGAATTGATATTCGTTCCATTAACAAACACGATCTGAGAAGCACAATGAGTGTTGTTTTACAAGATGTGCATTTATTTTCCGGTACGATTGCCGATAACATTCGTTACGGACGTTTAGATGCAACAGACGATGAAGTGGTGGAAGCGGCCAAGCTCGCCAACGCCCATTATTTCATACAAAGATTGCCCGATGGCTACGACACTTTGATTAGTGCCGACAGTGGCGGGCTATCGCAGGGAGAAAGACAACTGCTTTCCATCGCCAGGGCCGCAGTGGCTAATCCTACAGTTTTGATTTTAGATGAAGCCACGTCTTCCGTTGATACTCGTACAGAAAAACTAATTGCTAAAGGTATGGATCAGCTAATGCAAGGACGTACAACATTTGTTATAGCACATAGGCTTTCCACTGTTCGTGATGCTAATGCCATTATGGTTTTGGAGCATGGTGAGATCATTGAACGCGGTGATCACGACGTATTGATGGATTTAGGCGGTCGTTATTATGATTTAAATGTAGGATCGGTGGAGCTAGAATAAAGTTCAAAAACGCTAGGTTATATAACCTAGCGTTTATCTTATTAAACTTGTTATTCTTCCAGAAGATTCTTTACCGAATGATAGTCAAGGGAAAGATTAGGCG
>DUPA01000022.1 GCA_012838515.1 Natronincola sp.
AAGCTTGATCTGCCATGGATTCTAAAGCCGAAAGGGCCAATTGCCGGCGTTCTTCGGTTAAACCATAAACCTTACTACCAACCATTATTTGGGTGCATCTTTGTAAAATCACATCAGGTGCACCCTTAACCAAGGCGAGATACTCATTGCCGTCCCTTACCACTGCAGTCATGCGTTTTCTTTCCGCATCAAAAGGTAGGCTTTTGACTTTAGGATAATGCCTTCTTAAATTACTTTGTCTTAAACCACTTCGCTCAGATACTCTTAACAAGGCGACCTCCGTGGGATCCCCAAAGGCTTCTTCACCCTCATATACTTCCGCCTTGGTACACAGGGCGTAAGTAATGGCAGAGTAAAAAAGGTCATCTTCTTTATCCAAGTTTATTTTTAAAGCTTCCCCTTGCTGTAGCCTATGAAATCCCGATGGAGTCCACACTTCTTGAACCTCCATTTTGTTCAACGTTAATGTACCTGTCTTATCGGAACAAATCACCGTGGCACAACCAAGGGTTTCCACTGCGGGAAGATGCCGAATAATTGCTTTACGTTTGCTCATTTTTTGCACACCAACTGATAAAGCAATGGTAACAACGGCCGGTAAACCCTCGGGTATGGCCGCGACCGCAAGTGTCACTCCCACCATAAACATATTATAAATGGGAAGCCCGTGCATTAAGCCTACTCCAAATACAACTCCCACTATTACCAAACACGCCACTACCAAAATCTTCCCCAGCTGATCTAAGCGCCTTTGCAAAGGTGTCATTGTACTAGGCTTTTCCCTTAATAAATCCGCAATTTCACCTATCTCCGTATCCATACCGGTTGTCACCACTAGCGCGGTGGCATAGCCCCGTGTGATTAACGTACTTTTGAAAACAATATGTTTTAGATCCGCCAATGCCGTGTGAATATCAGCTTGCCAATTTGCATCTTTAGTTACGGCAAGTGATTCTCCCGTTAAATTTGATTCATCCACACTAAGATTCTGTGTTTCGATAAGTCTTGCATCTGCCGGTACGCGATCGCCCGGTTCGAGAAAAATAATGTCACCGGGAACAACCTCGTCCACGCCGATAACGGTTTTATGACCATCGCGCAGGACCTTGCATTGGCTGGCGGTTAGATTCCTTAAAACTAGTAACGATTTTTCCGCACGATACTCTTGAGTAAAGCCTAAAAACGAATTAAGCAAAACAATGGCCAAAATGGCAGTGGCATCCAAAAATTCGCCGAGCAAAAGGGAAACAATCACCGTACCTAATAGGACTAACACCATAAAGTCCTGAAATTGATGCGCGAAAATTCCCCATGGAGAGATTGGTTTGCCCGTAGCTAAACGATTCGGACCAAGCCTTCTTAATCGCTTTTCCGATTCATTTGTGGATAGGCCTTTTTCTATGGACGTATTTAGTTCATCTAACAACTGCTTTATGGAACTTAAATGCCAATTTTTAGCCAAATTTTACTCACTTCTTTCACGGAATAATCTAATGCAATCTATTCAAAAAGAACAAAAAATATACGCCCCCTAGATTTCGGAGACGTATATTCGTATCAATCAATTTATTTGCCTTTTAAGTTTAGCTTTTCCACACGCTCAAAAGCATGTTTTGCACGTTCTTCATAACCGGCAGCATCGTAACTCAACCCTAAATAATAAAATACAGGGCTATAATGGGGTGCTAGTTGCTGGGCTTTTTCCAGCGTTTCGATTGCCTCATCATATTCTTCTAAATAATAAAGGCTTTTGCCCAAAGACAGCCACGCATCCAACAAATCACCGGAATCGGTTAAGGCATGCTCAAAAGCTTCTTTAGCCTGTAAATATTCCCCCTGCATAAAGGCGATATTACCAAGACCCAAATGGGCTTGGGAAAAAACCTGATCTTCTTCGGCTTTTTCCACAGCAATACTGTAATTGCGCTTAGCATCATCATAAAGCCCCATGTCAGTATACATATCACCAATCAGTGAATAAACCCAAACTTCATCGGGGTGCTCCGCGGCGAAATCCAGATAATATCCTAAAGCGGTTCCCGGTCTATCAAGATACTGATAAATCATACCTAACATAATATTTGCTTCGCCGCTTTCATCGCCTGAACGCAAAGCATTTTCAAATGCTTCTCTAGCTAGCCCCATGGGATTTAATCCTTTAAAGGTATCTTCAATACGAACGGCATGATAAAATAAGGCTTGAAAACCGTTATTTAAAAAAGGAGATATGCCGCCGGCACTGACAAACGAAGCACTTATAATTACAATAAGTAAAATTATGATGATTTTTCCTGAGTTTTTCATTCTAACAAACCCTTTCAATAAAACCAATATCTATATGTATTTCTTCACGGCACGCTAATCCCCTGCCCGGTTGTTAAGTGACTATGACGATGTTATAATAAGCGCAACAAGGAGTGATATTATGCCCCTAGACGGACTTACCTTAAAGGTTCTCATAGACGAATTGAATCCCCTGCTTAAAAATGGCAGGGTTATGAAAATTTACCAACCTGATGATTTCTCCATCACTATCCAATTTAGGTTACAGGGGAAAACCGAAATTTTGTTGATTTCCGCAGACCCTAACCATCCTCGCATTCATACAATAGCTGAACAAATGCAAAATCCATTGAATCCTCCGGCTTTTAGCATGCTCTTAAGAAAATACTTAGAACCAAGTAGACTTTTAGCAATGGAGCAGCAAGGCTTTGATCGAGTTATTCATCTGCGGTTTGAATGTCCCGATGAATTAGGGCGTCTAAGAGAATTAAAACTTATCTTTGAAATCATGGGTAGGCAAAGTAATATTTATCTCATTGATCAAGAAGGGCTCATTATTGATGCCCTAAAGAAGTATTCGGAAAAAGACATTATCTCCGGTGCAAAATACTTGCCACCATCTGATCAAGGAAAGGTTGAACCGGCAAATTTAGAACCCACAAAACTTTTAGATGAAATACGGCTTCTGCCCCCACCCACACCCATGTGGAGATGGATAGTAAATACCTTTCAAGGCTTTAGCAAAGTAGCCGCGCAAGAGGTTGTTAGGCGAGCAGGTTTCGAACCAAATACAACTCGTGCTGAGCTTGCACCTGAAGATTGGATTAAAATTAAAGAAGCATTTATTGATTTAATCCGCGAACTGGATAGTGGCGGAAACCCCGCTTGGTATGCTAATCTTAACGATTTTGCCGCCTATACCATTACATCAGCTGACAAACAAAGCTTTTCTAATGTTAACGATTTACTTAGAACCGTTTTAGGTCAAAAGAATAGACAAAATCAACTTGCGCAGCTTAAATCAAGTTTAAGAAGACAACTATCAAGACATATGAAGAGAGTTGAAAAGAAGGAACAAATTCAAAGACAAACTTTACAAGATGCAAGAAACGCAGATCAATATAAACAAAAAGGGCAACTTTTGACGGCCCATTTTCATCTTATCCCCACGGGGAGAAACGAAGTACAGGTACCCGATTATAATCAAGAGGGGTATCCAATGGTCACAATTGAGCTCGATCCTAGGCTTTCCCCCAGTGCTAATGTGCAGAGAATTTTTAAACACTATAATAAAGCCAAGGCCAGTCAAAAATATACTTCACAACAACTACGGAAGACAAAAGCGGAACGAAATTATTTAGAAAACGTCTTTACACAAATTGAGTTAGCCGACGAAGCGCAGATCTTAGAAGAAATAAGACAAGAACTTATATCCTTAGATTATCTTAAAAAGACAAGGAGAAAAAGGGCGAAGAAAGATCAATCCCATTCTTGCAAACCGGAGAAATACACTTCAATAGATGGCTTACCCATTTTAGTGGGACGAAACAATAGACAAAACGATGAACTAACCTTTAGACTAAGTAGTCCTAATCATATGTGGTTTCATGCCCGAAACATTCCCGGTAGCCATGTCCTTATATTGGCGGAAGAGCCAATTCCCCCAGAAACCATGGAGCAAGCTGCGCTTTTAGCCGCTTATTTCTCTAAAAGCAGAAATTCTCCCAAAGTTGATGTTGATTACACTCTAAGAAGAAACGTGCGTAAACCGAAGGGCGCCGCACCGGGTTTTGTCCATTACGATAATGCGAAAACCATAGTGGTTAACTCTGCTGAATTTAACCCAAGTTCGTTGCAAGAATAAGTAAAGTCCTCAGGGTCATAATAAGAACACCAGTATGACCGTAAGGAGGATTTTAAATGTCGAATAAAAATCAAGCCACCGCAGTTACTCAAGGTACCGTAAGAAATTGGACAGATGAAGAAAAGGATATTGTGTGGCAACAAGTCTTACAAGCTAAAGAAGAAAACACCCCGCTAACAGAAGCGTTCAGACGTGTAAATAGGATCTTGCCCCATCGCTCAGATGCCGCGGTGGGTATGCTTTACTACAATGTCTTACGCAAAGAAAGGGAAGAGGCTCCCAAGAAAAAAAGGGCCAATTCTAATTCTTCGGGAAGTTCGCCTAAGTTTGCAGTGGATACTCATCTATTAGAAGCGTTTCAAGGACTTCCCGAATATATTCAGGAGTTAAACGGAAGAATAGCCAGCCTTGAAAAACGCATAGAAAACCCCGATCCAATGAACATCATCGGGGCTTTAGCCAAATTATTGGAGTCGCACTCCTCGCAAACGGATTACAAAGAACAAGTAAAACAGCTACAAACTGAAAATACTGCTTTACAAAAATCTTCTGAAGACTTAGAGCTTGAATTAAAAAAACTAAAAGAGGCTTATGAAGATGCATTAAACATCTATGATATGTTCACCAATATGGCCAGTATCTCTCAAATTATGAGCTTAGGTGACTTTAAAGAACAAATGAAAATCACCCTGGACAAATGGGGAAATGTACTTGATATATCTTCGGAAGAATAACTTAAAAAAGGAGATGGACAACAAATCTGTCCATCTCCTTCTTATTCGCTGTTAATCCTAAATAAAGATAAAGTAAACGGCGAAAATTGCTGCTAAAACATTAATAATCCAATTAGACTTATTCTTGCTCTTAACAACAGTATTTATCACCGCGTAAGAAATAAATCCTAGACCAATACCATTGGCAATGCTATAGGTGAAAGGCATAGCCACAATGGTTAAAAATGCGGGGAAAGCTTGAGTAAAATCGCTCCAATCAATCTTAAGAACGTTCTGCATCATCAAAACCCCAACCACTATCAAAGCCGGGGCAGTTGCGGCAGATGGAACAAGACCAACTAAAGGCGAGAAGAACAAAGCAATGACGAATAAAACACAAATAACAATACCTGTAAGACCGGTACGTCCACCTTCAGCTACACCGGAAGCACTTTCCACAAAAGTGGTTGTTGTACTTGTACCGAATAAAGCACCTGCAACAGTTGCAATGGCATCGGCCATAAAAGCACTGCCTGATCGTGGTAACTCGCCTTTTTCATCTAGATAACCTGCCTGAGTAGAAACACCTACTAAAGTACCTGCAGTATCAAAAAGGTCCACCATAAACAAAGAAAGCATTAATCCAATGGATCCCATTTTAAAGGCTTGGGAAAAGTCAAGTTTAAAAGCGGTGCTTAAAAAGCTGTCCCAAGAAGGAATCGCCATAATTCCACTGAAGTGACCAGTAACATCAATACCGGGAAGCATACCAAATATGGTTGCGGCAATAATACTGAACAGCAGTGCCCCTTTAACTTTAAGGGCATATAACACGGCGGCAACTAAAAGGCCAAAAATCGCGGTGATTGCAACCGGTGAAGAAAGATCACCTAAAGCCACAAAAGTTGCCGGATCAGCCACAACGATTTCGGAGTTAGAAAAACCGATTAAAGCGATAAACAATCCAATTCCTGCACTAATAGCTGCTTTTAGAGACATTGGTATACTATTGATAAGTAAGGTTCTAAAATTAGTGGCACTAAGAATGATAAACAAGATACCTTCTAAAAACACCAATGCCAATGCTCCCTGCCAACCTACCACCGATGCTACTGAGAATGCAAAAAACGCATTCAAGCCCATGCCCGGAGCCAGCGCAAAAGGATAGTTGGCCATAAGAGCCATTGCAGCCGTACCCACAATACTCGCCAAAATTGTGGCAATAAACACACCTTCTTTTGGCATACCTGCGATGGAAAGCAGATCGGGGTTTACAAATATAATGTAAACCATAGTTAAGAAGGTGGTGATACCCGCCATAATTTCGGTGCGAATATCTGTTTTGTTTTCTGTGAGTCTAAATTGTTTTTCAATCCATGCGGGACTTGATTTTGCAACGACGTTTTTGTTCGTACTCATTCCCTAAGAATCCCCCTCTAATACTATTGTTTTTTTGTACTACAAAATTAGCTTTCGTCGCTGACCCGAATAATCCTTCCCGCAATATCAAAATTGTTCGTTATATGAGACTTTCTGTTATTTTTTTAATTTACTGCTTCTTTAAAATCATCTTTATATTGTAACAGGAACAAATTGTAATATAATCCTTGCGCGGTTAAGAGCTCTTGATGCGTACCCATCTCTCGAATTTCGCCCCTATGAAGCACAATAATCTTATCGGCATCTTGAATGGTGGAAAGCCTATGGGCAACAACCAAACTGGTTCTTCCCGCCAAAAGCCTTGGCAAAGCATCTTGAATCAAGACTTCGGTTTCAGTGTCGATACTTGCCGTTGCTTCGTCCAAAATCAAAATAGCCGGATCATAGGCCAGTGCCCTTGCAAACGCAATGAGTTGCCGTTGACCGGCTGAAAGAGTTGATCCCCGTTCTGTAACTGCACCTAAATATTTACCGGGCAGTCTTTCAATAAAATGATGTGCATTAACGTGTACTGCCGCATCTTCCACCCGTTTAAGGTCGATTTTCTCATTATTTAGTCGAATGTTTTCAGCAATATTCCCAGAAAACATAAACACATCTTGCATCACCAAGCCCACATTGCGGCGCAATTCTTCTTTGTTTAAAAGCTTAATATCCTGGCCGTCGATTAAAATCTGACCTTTTTGAATGTCGTAAAACCGGGAAAGTAAATTCATGATTGTTGATTTTCCTGCACCTGTAGCACCAACAAAGGCAGCCGTTTCACCGGGTTCCACCGTAAACGAAACATCCCTTAAAACCCATTCTTCGTCTACGTAAGCGAACCACACATTCTTGAATTCGATTTTGCCTTTAACTTCACCCATGGGTAATGGATTATCCACTTGGACAATGGCCGGATCTTGATCAAGAATCTGAAAAAGTCTTTCTGCAGATGCCATCGATGATTGCAAAATATTATATTTCTCAGTTAGATCATTTATGGGTCTAAAGAATTGCTCTAAATAGTTAATAAAAGCATACAGCACACCGAATTCAACCGCACCTTGAATAACCTTGCCTCCGCCGTTCCAAATCAAAAAGGCAACCGCTAAAGTATAAACCAATTCCATGGCAGGGCGAAAGACGGCATAAACCTTTAGCTCTCGCATGCTTGCATCGTAATGGCTGGCGTTGATATCTTTAAACTCATTAAACTTACGTTTTTCTTGTCTAAAAATCTGTACCAATCTCATTCCGGAGATATTCTCGGCAAAATCTGCATTGATTCTGGCCACACGTACCCTTGTAACACGATAAGCCTCTCTGGCTCTGATCCTAAACCAAGCTGTTAAAGCCACGATTAATGGTAAGGTAGCGAGAGATGTCCATGCTAAAAAAGTATTTAAGCGAAACATTACAACTACAATACCTAAAACCATAAAAACGTCTTTGAACAGATTAACTAAAACCGCAGTATACATTTCATGCAAGTTCTGAGTATCGTTTGTTACCCTCGTGATCAAACGCCCCACCGGATTTCCGTCAAAGAAGGATAAGGCAAGTCTTTGCAAATGTTCAAAAAGATGCTGGCGAATATCAAAAACGATTCTTTGCCCCGTATATTGCAATAAATAAGCCTGGGCATAATTTAAGAGAAAATTCACCAAGATAATGAAAAAGAGAATTATACCCAAACGAACCATGGCATTTGTATCCCAAGATCGCAGTAACTTAAGTTCATCAGCATCTAAGACCAAAGTTAATTCTTCTTCACCACTTATTAAAAGTTGCTCTCCATCTTCTTTTTTGAAAATAAAACTTTGCCCTTCTTCCCCGCTTTCCAAACGATCTTCCCGCACTAAGTTATAACCTTGAATATTAACGGCCGAAGGATACTTCTCAGCATTGTCCACAGCAACATAAGGCTTATTAGCCCCTAAAATATGATCATCAATGGCTATCTTAACAAGATACGGACGGCTCAAATCGGTTGCACTAATCATCAAGACAACAATAATTGAAATCCCGATTAATAACCAATAAGGCTTTGCGTATCTTAGTAGACGCCTTAAAAGATGTCCGTCAAATACTTTACCCAGATCTTGTTCTTCGTGAAATTGCTCCATATTTTACACCTGCCTAGCTAACACTGTCTATTTGTTTTTCCAGTAACTGCTTTTGATATAGTTCCTTATAAAGTCCGTCTGTTTTCACAAGTTCTTCATGTGTACCCCGCTGACTAATTCCCCCATCTTCTAACACTAGAATTTGATTTGCATCTTGAATAGTGGAAATTCGGTGAGAAACTATGATAACGGTACGACCGGGAAATATCTCACGTAGATTATTTAAAATTGCTTCTTCCGTTTCCGTATCCACAGCCGATAGACTATCATCTAAAATTAGAATCTGGGGCTCTTTAATCAATGCCCTGGCAATGGAAATACGTTGTTTTTGTCCACCTGATAACGTTACGCCCCGCTCACCCACAACCGTCTCAAACTGCTGGGGAAATTCAATAATATTATCGTAAACTTGGGCTATTTTCGCATATTCCGTTACCTTGTCCAAACCACTATCTGTATTTGCAAAATCTATATTCTCCTTAATAGAAGATGAGAATAAGAAGCTATCTTGGGGTACGTAGCCAATGTTTTGTCTCAAAGTCTCCAAGGGAATGTCTTCAATATTGACACCATCTAACTTAATCATGCCGGGCTCTACGTTATATAAGCGTAGCAACAAATTTAACAAGGTGGTTTTGCCCGCTCCTGTCCTTCCCAATATGCCCACAACATCACCTGGGGCAATTTCCGCGCTAATACCCTTTAAAACATCCTCCGATGTATCAGGGTAAGAAAAGACAAGATTGTTAAAGGTAATGCCTCCCTTGAGTTCTTGAACTTCACTTTCTTCTTTATCAATAATCTCGGATCGTTGATTCATGATTTCGTTAAGGCGATCCATTGAAGCCTTACCCCTTTGAATCATGTTCATAACCCATCCAATAGCCATGATGGGCCAAATTAGCATACCTAGATAGCTATTGAAAGCGATGAAATCTCCTAATGTTATTGAGCCATCTAAAACAAGGATACCACCGTAACCCAAAACAATGATAAAACTTAAGGAAGCCAAAAAACCTATCAATGGATGGAAGAATCCGGAGACCCGAACCAGATCCATATTTTTTGCCACATTAAGATCGTTTACTTCCTTAAAACGCTCAATCTCATTATCTTCTCTGGCGAACCCTTTGACTACGCGTATTCCCGCAAAGTTCTCTTGCACCCGCTCAGTTAAAGTCGAAAATGCTTCTTGTACTTTACGAAATCGCCGATGAATTATGCGACTGAAGCCTATTACTACCCCTAACATAATGGGCAGTGGCAATAGTGCGATTAAAGTTAGCTTTAGACTGATGGTTCTAGCCATCATAAAAATAATTATGGTAGTCATAAAAGCCGAATCCACAGCGTTTACGATACCTGGCCCCAACGCCATGCGGATGGCATGGATATCATTGGTGGCATGTGCCATTAGGTCACCTGTCTTATAATGGTTAAAGAAATTCGTAGATAAGCTTTGCAAATGACCGAAAAGCATATTACGCAGAGTGTATTCCATTTTGCGTGCTGCTCCCATTATGTTGATTCGCCATAAATAACGGAACAGTGAAATAACTAATGATATACCTATAAAAAAAGTAATAAAAAATACTAAATCACCACGCTCTGCCTTTCCTGATGCAATAATATTAGTAAAATGCCCCATTAGTTTCGGAATAACTAACTGACCACTATTTACAGCAATTAAGGAGAGTATGCCTAAAAAGTAATAGCGTTTGTGTTCAGCGAAGAATTCTTTAAGTCTAAAAAAGCCTTTAATGATACTCACTCCTTCATTTCCAAAGTAACACTTTCATTATTTAAAGTGTTACCCGTCAAGACCAGCTAGATATGTAGCTGTCCAATAACTTCATAACCCATTACCCCATCTAGATCACAAAAATCACCTCACTTTAACAATAGTTACAATAACCCTATTCCCTCAAACCAATTGAAACCCTTCAATTATAATTATAACAAAAAAATAGCTACTTAGCCCATTAAAAAGGATCTTAGTAGCCAAAACTAATATTATTTAACTGATACGACTTTACCTTCGGTAAGTGTGAGTAAGTTTTTAGGGGAAAGCTTAAAAACAGAGTTGGGCGTCCCCGCCGCCGCCCAGATCTCACTATTTAAAAACAAATCTTCATCGATGTACGTATCTATGGCAACATTATGGGCGAACGGAGGTATACCGCCGATTGAAAAGCCGGTTATTTCGGAAACCCAATTCGCGTCTGCTCTATCAAGCTTTTCTCCGATTACTTTATGCATTGCTTTTTCATTAACGCGATTGGGGCCACTAGCTATAACTAAAATAGGCTTTTGTGATTTTTCGCCCTTAAAAATAAGTGATTTTGCTATTTGCTCTACTTTGCAGCCAATGGCCGACGCCGCGTCCTTGACGGTTCTTGTTGACTCGGCAAATTCAACAACTTCAAGTTCTAAGCCTTTTTCCTCCAAAGCCCTTTGAACCTTCTCTGCACTTCCCTTTAGATTGTTTGACATGTGCATCCTCCCCGAATCTATGCTTTTGTGCCTTATTCGTGGAGAAATTAAATAATCCTGCACTAACCCTGAAGCTATGATCCCCCGTGCACCGCCCTATCCTCTAGAAAATTCACTGCGTAATATAAAATAACCGATACAACCAACAGTAACAAAACACTTGCCATTACCAAAGACATATTGAAAACTTGACCGCCATATACGATGAGGTAGCCCAAACCTGCTTTGGAGGCCAAAAATTCGCCCACAATGGTTCCCACAAGAGATAATCCCACATTAACTTTAAGAGCCGCAATCATGGTGGGAACACTGGCCGGAATAACGACTTTACGCAATACTTGACCCTTGCTCGCCCCAAACGTCCTAACTAGCTTAATTTGGTTTGGATCCACTTCTTGAAACCCTGTATGCATCATCATTATGGTAACAATAATCGAAATGGAGATGGCCATGGCTATTACCGCAGTTATGGTGGTACCGAGCCAAACGACAAAAATTGGTCCAAGGGCAACTTTAGGAACACTGTTTAATACCACAATATAAGGATCTAATACCTTCGAGAAAAACTTCGACCACCACAGCATAATTGCTAAAATTATTCCCGCTAAAGTTCCCACGGTAAACCCAAGAACTGTTTCACCAACGGTCCAACCTAAGTGCATCCAGAGATTTCCTTCCGTGGCTAAACGAACTGTGGCAACCCAGATCTTAGAGGGTTGAGAAAATATAAAGGCATTAATCCAGCCATATCTCGCGGAAATTTCCCATAATCCAAAGAAGCCCACCAATAATAGTAATTGCGTTACTCGCACCAATACGGCGTTTTGACGTAGACTTCGCAAATATTTTACATGTTCAACCGAATGAGTAGATTCACGCATTTACATTCAGCTCCTTCCAGATGGCGGTAAAATACTCTCTAAACGTTGGGACTTCCCTTGTTTGAATGGGAGTTAATCCTTGGTCTGTAATTTCAATTCGGTGAATACTTTGAATGGTACCGGGTCTTGGAGTCATCACAACTACTCGATTTGCCATACTGATTGCTTCTGCAATATCATGGGTCACCATAATTACAGTTTTCTTTCTCTCCCTTAAAATACGAACGACCTCTTCACCGACTGAAAGCCTGTTTTGATAATCCAGTGCCGAAAAAGGTTCATCCAAGAGTAAAACATGTGGCTTTGTGGCCAGAGTTCTAATTAAAGCAACCCGTTGACGCATGCCTCCACTCAATTGAGACGGGTAGTATTTTTCAAAACCACCTAAGCCATACACTTTCAACATTTCCCTGACTTCATCCACTGCTTCTGCAGTTTTTTCACCCCTGATTTCCAAACCTAAAAGGGCGTTATCCAAAATTGTGCGCCATTCAAATAAATAATCCTGTTGAAGCATGTAGCCAACCCTACCCGTGGTGCCATCTACAGGTAATCCATTCACCTTCACTTCGCCTTTAGTTGGTTTAAGCAAACCGCTGATTAAAGAGAGTAGTGTACTTTTGCCGCATCCACTTTGACCCACAATGCTCACAAACTCCTGGTCCTTGATGGTAAGATTAAGATCCTGCAAAGCAACGATCTCCCCGTTTTTTGTATGATAATTTAACTGCACATCTTTTAACTCCACAATGGCCACTGTACTCCCTCCTTTTATAAAAACCCCTAAAGGGGCAAAGCCCCCATAGGGAATTAGATCACTTTAGTTCATCAAGAACTTGCTCAGCAAGATTAGTCTCCATAACAGCAGAGAAAGGTACCATTTTATCTAGCTCGCCGGCTTCAATCATAATTTCCTGGAGATGTAAGAAGTGATCTTCAGAAATAACAGGAGTTGGCGGCCAGGCGTCTATGCTTTGATACAAACCCATACTTTTTACTAAAATATCTAAATCAATTAGGGGAAAGAAAGGTGCGATAACCTCAGCAATCTCTTCAGGACTATGACTATAAACCCACAATTGACCGCGGTAAATTGCCCTTGTAAACCGCAGGAAAAAGTCGGGACGTTCTTCCAAATCCTTCTTACGTGCGTGGTACAATGTATAAGCAGTGGGCCCTGCTTCGGCCCCGAGGGAGGCTACTATCTTACCCCTTCCCCGTGCTTCAATTTCACTCAGTGCCGGTTCAAATTGGGCTATATAATCACCTAAACCCGATTCAAATGCACCAACAGCTGCTTCAAAAGCTAAGCTGGTAATGATCTCAACATCTTTAAATGGTTCAATTCCGTGTTTCTTCAAAACCCATTCCAACGTCATTTGGGGAACGCCACCAATGCGAGCCCCCACGATTGTTTTGCCCCTTACATTATCCCAAGAAAAGTCTTCGTTGGGATCTCGCGTTA
>DUPA01000004.1 GCA_012838515.1 Natronincola sp.
GTTATATTCTATGCCGCAGTGTTCCCTATAGTAATTAACGCAGCCCTCGGTGTGCAAGAGATTCGTAAAGAATACTGGGAAGTATGTAGGGCACTTTGCCTGCCTCCGGGCAAAATTTTACGCACACTAATTCTGCCGGGGAGCTACTCAGCGGTGTTTACCGGGCTACGCTTAGGTATGGGTATGAGCTGGCGAGCAATTGTTGCAGCGGAGATGCTGGCTGCATCAAGCGGCCTTGGTTATCTGGTGATGTCATCGAGGGCATTGGTTAAAGTTGATGAAATGTTTGCCGGTATAATATTTATTGGGATTTTCGGAATTATTATTGACGTAGTTTTTGTAGCTATACAAAATCATTTAATTCCATCGTGGCGAATGCGACTAAGTTCAAACAGGGGTGAGGAATTTGTCAACACCGCTACTGCAGTTGAACCAAGTTTCCAAGACATTTAATGACGGCGATGCAAGGGGAGAAGTGGAGGCTTTGCGCCGAGTTTCTCTTACGGTGAACGAAGGAGAATTTGTTACAATTTTAGGTCCCAGCGGTTGCGGTAAGTCAACTTTACTGCGAATCATCGCGGGTTTAACACCCCTAAGCTCAGGAGAATGCTTGTACAAAGGCGAGCCGGTGATAAAACCAAGCCTCGAAAGGGGCTATGTGTTTCAAGACCCCCGTTTATTTCCTTGGCTTAATGTTTTAGAAAATATTAATTTGGCAGGAAACGATGGGAAAGAACTTCTAAGAAAAATGGACTTAACAGAATTTAGCAGGGCTTTTCCCCACGAATTATCAGGGGGAATGGCACGGCGTGTTGCTTTGGCACGGGCTTTAGTACCTAGACCAAACCTTTTACTTCTAGATGAACCTCTAGCTAATTTGGATCCAAAATTGCGAGTTAATTTACAAGAGGAATTACAGAGAATCTGGGAACGAGAAGGTGTCACTTGCATTTTAGTGACACATAATCTTGATGAAGCCATTAATTTGGGAACAAGAATAGTTCTCTTAAGCAAACGACCTGGAGTAATTAAGCAAGACCAGCCTTTAGATCTGCCTTTTCCCAGGAGACGTTATCCGAAATTCGTTAAGGCGGCTAAAGCTCAAATTTCGACTTGGATGGAGGTTTAATAATGAAGAACAAGGTAAGTTTTATTCTTATATCCGTTTTAGTTTTAGTGTTGGTGTGTGGTGGACTAATCTTTGCAGATGCTCCCACAATCAAGTTGGCTTACAATTCGTTGCCCTTTAATTTGCCTAGTTTAATTGAACATGAGATGGGATTTATTGCCCAAGAGGGTTATAAAGTAGAATATAATTCCTTTTTAGTAGGTCATGCCATGACCGAAGCAATGGCCACCGGTGATTTGGAGATTGCTCCGGTAATGGGAGGAACATCAACGATTGTTTCTAAGGCAGGTGGTAGAGACATCAAGGTTATTGGCGTATATAGTCAGGCTCCAAGTGCTTTTGCCCTTGTTGCAAAACCAGGTGTCTTAGACTTAACCCAATTAAAGGGTAAAAAGATTGCCGTGCCTGTAGGTACCGAAGTGCATGTCTTGTTAGGGAAGATCTTAAATGAACAGGGCTTAACATTTGCCGACGTTGAGATTGTTAATTTATTAGTTCCCGATGGCGTCACTGCACTGCAAAGCAAGCAAGTAGATGCGGCCATGGTTGTGGAGCCGGTAATGACTAAGCTAAGTACAGCGGGTCAAATCGAGGTTTTACGCGACGGTGAGGGCTTAATTGCAGGAATAACACTTTCAGTAGTGCCCACGAAGCTAAAAAGTAGTGATAAGGTTGCCGCATTTAAGCGTGCCCAGGCTAAAAGTGTTAAGTATCTTAATGATAACACCGATCAAGTTTTGGCCCTGGCAGTTAAAGAACTTGATTTGCCGCCCAAAGTGGTTGAAACAGTGGCTAAAAAATATACTTTTGGTCCGGAATTGACCTCTGAGATGCGTGCAGAACTTGACGAAACCATTCAGTTTCTCTTTGAACAAGGTTTAATTAATAAACGTATTTCAGTTGATGATCTGTTTTAGTTTATTATACTAAAAGGTCCACTTCCTAACGGGGTGGACCTTTTGCAATGGAACTAATTTTTTAAAAAACGATCAAACCAATCGGTAATTTCCCTTAAACGACTAATGCGATTTTTCGGTTTTCCACTTCTGCTCAGTTCATGGTTTTCGCCTTTAAAGAGGCATAGTCTTGATTCGATACCATGAAATTTAAGTGCCGTAAACATTTGCAAGGCCTCCGGCATCCAGCAACGGTAGTCTTCGTCTGAATGGATAAAAAGGGTGGGGGTTGTTACCTGATCAGCATATTTTAAAGGCGAATGATCCCAAAGTTTATCATGATTAGACCAAGGAGTGGCACCAATTTGGTCAGTGGCAAAATAATAGCCAATATCGGTGGTAAAACCCATGGAGATCCAATTACTTATGCTTCTTTGTGCCGCAGCGGCCTTAAATCTATGGGTGTGACCGATGATCCAGTTTGTCATGAAGCCTCCATACGAACCTCCCGTAACACCCACTCTTTCAGCGTCTACATCTTGATAGACTTTTAAAACCTCGTCAGTAAAACGCATTAAATCGTCATAATCAATTGAACCATACTTACCGCGAATATCGGCAAATTCATTACCCTTGCCATCGCTTCCCCTAGGATTACAATAAAATACGAAATAGCCTTCATTTGCCCAAAACTGCATTTCGTGAAAAAAGACGGTTCCAAAAACAGTTTTAGGTCCACCATGAATATTTAAAATGCCGGGATACTTCGTTCCTTCCTCATAATCCACGGGTTTCAAAACCCAGCCATCAATAACTACACCGGGTGCACTTTGGAAACTCAGCGGTTCGGGCTTCACAAGTTTACGCTCTTTTTGTATCCAGTGATTAAAATCGGTTATAACCGATTCTTTGCCATCATCTAATTCGTATAGTTCTTGTAGTTTTAAATCTCGCATGGCGATCAAAAGCACATTTCCGTTTTTGACGCTGTAAAAATCCACTGATCCGTTTTCAGTCGTGACTTTTTCCATGTTCCCCGATGAATCAATGCGATTGAGATACGAGCTATCCCTTTCCGTTGTCATGAAATAAAGGTATTGACCATCAATCATCATACTTTCTCCACCGCCGAAGCGACAGTCGGAACCCACAGAATTCCATGTGCTTGTTTCAAAGTTAGGGGTGAGAAGCTTCTTTGTTTTAGTTTTTAAGTCCAACGAGTAAAAACGGGCGTTTTCATTAATTCCATAGCGGCTACAATCGTGCCCCAAGCAAATCGCCTCTTGGTCATTGATAAAATGAGCAGAGGCATATCTAAATTCCCCGGCAGGGCTCATCTTTTCCATGGTCTTTGTAGTTAAATCCGCTAGATAGATCTCACTGCTTAAGGGCGCTTTACCCGTATATGCTTTTCCGATCACTAACGCCTTCGTTTTTTCCTCATTGACCTCCGCGCTTATTACTTGAAAA
>DUPA01000023.1 GCA_012838515.1 Natronincola sp.
CAATTTTGGCTAAATCAGTATTTAATGCTGGCTTTAGCCCCTTTTTTATCATTTCTTGGGGTAAAGATTTTTTGCGCCACTCATAGACGCGCTATTGATCAGCTCTTGGCGACATCGCAATTAGCTCTGTCCGAATTACCCTCTTGAATTATCTGAAGAATATATATATAATTGTTTCGAAGCCAATTAGATAATTTTAGCAATTCATATAAAAACAAAAGGAGGACAATAAGATGAAATTTGGTTATTTTGATGATTTAAACAAGGAGTACGTCGTTACCCAGCCTACCACGCCTTATCCGTGGATAAACTATTTGGGGACAGAAAAGTTCTTTTCTCTTATTTCTAATACTGCAGGGGGATATTCTTTTTATAGGGATGCTAGATTAAGACGAATTACGCGGTATAGATATAATAATGTACCTATTGATGCAGGTGGTCGCTATTTTTACATACATGATAACGGTGATTTTTGGTCACCGGGTTGGTCTCCTGTGAAAAGGGAATTAGAAACATATGAGTGTAGACACGGATTAGGTTACACTAAAATAAAGGGAAAAAGAAATGGAGTTAGTAGCGAGGTAACATTTTTTGTTCCGCTAAATTATAATGGGGAAGTACAAAAGGTAGTATTGAAAAACGAGTCTTCCGAAGCAAAAAAAATCACTCTATTTTCATTTGTTGAATTTTGTTTATGGAATGCATTGGATGATATGACCAACTTTCAAAGGAATTTTAATGTGGGCGAAGTTGAGATCAAAGATTCAGTAATCTATCATAAGACAGAATATAGAGAGCGTAGAGATCACTATGCATTCTATTCTGTAAACGAAGAAATAACCGGTTTTGATACCGATAGGGATAGCTTTATTGGTCTTTACAACGGCTTTGATGCACCGCAGGCCGTCTCTAACGGAAAATCAAGTAATTCGGTGGCAGATGGTTGGGCCCCGGTTGGATCCCATAGCATAGATATTGAACTTGAGCCTGGAGAACAGAAAGATTTAGTTTTTATTTTGGGTTACGTTGAAAATAAACAAGATGAAAAATGGGAATCAAAAGGTGTAATCAATAAAACCAAAGCCGTTGAAATGATTAAGCAATTTAAAACTTCTGCAGATGTGGATAAATCTTTAGAAGAGTTAAACAATTACTGGACAACACTCCTTTCCAAGTACATGCTAGAGAGCCATGATGACAAATTAAACCGTATGGTTAACATCTGGAACCAATATCAGTGTATGGTTACATTTAACTTATCTAGAAGTGCTTCTTATTTCGAATCCGGTATTGGAAGGGGTATGGGCTTTAGAGATTCAAACCAAGACCTATTGGGTTTTGTGCATCAGATTCCTGAAAGAGCGAGGGAAAGACTGTTGGATTTGGCCGCCACACAACTTGAAGATGGTGGAGCATATCATCAATATCAACCCCTAACTAAGAAGGGCAATGATGAAATTGGCGGGAATTTCAACGACGATCCTTTATGGTTAATTATGTCCGTTAGTGCATATATTAAAGAAACGGGTGATTATTCCATATTAGATGAAATGGTTCCGTTTGATAACGATGAAAGTAAAGCTGATACGATGTTTGAGCATCTTAAGCGGTCTTTCTACCATGTGATAAACAACTTGGGTCCCCACGGCTTACCTTTGATTGGAAGAGCCGACTGGAATGATTGTTTGAACCTAAACTGCTTCTCAACTGAACCGGATGAATCATTTCAAACCACAACAAGCAAAGACGGAAAAGTTGCAGAATCTGTAATGATAGCCGGCATGTTTGTGTATACCGGTGACGACTTTGTTGAGTTGTGTAAATATAAAGGCTTTGAAGATGAAGCGAAAGAGGCCCGAAAGCACCTTGAACGCATGAAAGAAACCATAATGGAACATGGTTATGACGGAGAATGGTTCCTAAGGGCATATGATGATTTCGGAAGAAAAATCGGTAGTAAGGAAAACGATGAGGGTAGAATTTTTATTGAACCCCAAGGTTTCTGCGTAATGGCGAAATTGGGACTTGAAGACGGTAGAGCATTAAAGGCAATGGATTCCGTTAATAAGTACCTAGATACACCATACGGGCTCGTGTTGCATAATCCACCTTACACTCAGTATTATCTTGAGTACGGTGAAATTTCCACTTATCCTCCGGGCTACAAAGAAAATGCCGGTGTCTTTTGCCATAACAATGCTTGGATAATTTGTGCAGAAACAGTTTTAGGCAGAGGAGATAGGGCTTTTGAGTATTACACGAAAATTGCCCCTGCATATACCGAAGAATTTAGCGAGTTGTATAAGCTCGAACCATATGTATATGCACAGATGATCGCCGGGAAGGATGCGGGACGTCACGGTGAAGCCAAAAACTCTTGGCTAACCGGAACAGCGGCCTGGAACTTCGTAGCAATTTCCCAGTGGATACTTGGCATTAAACCGGGCTTTGATGGTCTAGAGGTTGATCCATGTATTCCTGAAAGCTGGGATGGTTTTAAGGTAACAAGGGCATATAGAGGCTCAACCTATGTGATAACCGTTAAGAATCCTGATAATGTTTCAAAAGGAATTAAGAAAATCGTAGTTGATGGTAAAGAGATAGAAGGTTCCTCGTTACCGGTGTTTAATGATGGTAGCGAGCATATGGTTGAGGTCATAATGGGGTAAGTTTTAATCGAAAGAATAAATGATGGTAGCTATGGCGGTTGTGAACTTTAATGACTTACAATCGCCATAGGTTTTTTGCGTACCACATGTATATGGCTGACGCAAGAGTGCGAGGATAAAAACCTTTACAATTGGGCTTTGAGTAGATAGAATGATAATGAAGAGAGTGGATTAAGTTTGTAAAGTACTATGAGGGGGGACAGTTGTGGCTCAAGAGATTCAATCAAAATTCGGAACAATCTCTATTCGTGAGGAAGTTATAGCTACTATATCAGGTGTAGCTGCCATGGAATGCTATGGATTAGTAGGCATGGCCCCACGTAATGTCCAAGAGGAATTAACAGACTTACTTCGTCGGGAGAATTATGAACGAGGTGTGGACGTTCAATTTAATGAAGACAGCATCAGTGTTCAACTTTATATCGTTGTAGAATACGGAGTAAAAATATCTGAGGTTGCCAGAAATGTACAAGAACGGGTAAAATATAGCATTGAGACCAGACTAG
The DNA here is from genome assembly GCA_012838515.1 of Natronincola sp. Lineage (GTDB taxonomy): Bacteria > Bacillota > Limnochordia > Darwinibacteriales > Darwinibacteriaceae > DUPA01. The sequence goes on from DUPA01000023.1 coordinate 3,176, forward strand.
GTCTTAAGGTTGAGCAGATTAATGTTAAAGTACAAAGTGTACGGGTAACTGGCGCCAAGAGAAAGTGATCGGAGGAAAGACCTTGGACGTAATTACTGGTTTAAATTTAAAGAATATGCTACTGGCGGCAGCACACCGCTTAGAACAACAAAAAGATATGGTAAATGCCTTAAATGTTTTTCCTGTTCCCGATGGAGATACGGGGACAAATATGTCTTTAACCTTGCATGCAGCGGTTAGAGAGCTTGATCGCGCTAAAAATGAGGAAGTACAACATGTTGCTTCGCTTTTGTCCAGAGGCTCGTTGATGGGCGCTAGGGGTAATAGCGGGGTGATTCTGTCACAATTTTTCCGTGGGTTTTCCGACGGCTTAAATGGTGTGAAGGATGGTGCCACCGGTGAAGACATGGCCCGCGCCTTCCAGACTGCATCTCAAACCACTTATCGAGCTGTAATGAAGCCAGTCGAAGGAACCATGCTTACTGTTGCAAGAGTGACGGGGGAAACGGCTGAAAAAGCGGCACAAGATGGTGCCAATGCCGAACAAGTTGTGCGGGCTGCTCTGCGCGGGGCTAAAGAAGCGTTGGCCGATACTCCAAACATCTTACCCGTTTTAAAAGAAGCCGGCGTTGTAGATGCCGGTGGTCAAGGTATGGTCTGTATTTTTGAAGGATTTGTTGCGGGGTTAACTGCAACTGCAGAAGAATTAGAACAATTATTAATGCAGCAAGACGGGGAAAAAATAACAGAAATTGATTTCACCAAGCTTTCAGGTGAAGTTTTAGAAAACAAATACTGCACCGAGTTTATTATCATTGGTGAAGGTATCAATGTTGATACTGTCCGCAGCGAGCTTGAAACTAAAGGTGATTCCATGATCGTGGTTGGTGATGGTGACGTTGTAAAAGTTCACATTCACACTGATAACCCCGGTGAAGTACTTCAGTACTGCGGCGAATTGGGG
>DUPA01000024.1 GCA_012838515.1 Natronincola sp.
AAGTTAAAGCTATTTTGCGAAAATATGATACGCATTCACTTCAAACCGAATTCCTGGGAAAAAGTGTTCATCAGGTTTATACACCCATCTATCTTAACGATAGCAGAGTAGGTATTCTCAGGGTAACCCAAAGCCTAAAGGCAACTGAAAGAATCGTATGGCAAACTACAATTATGGGCATTATTGTAGTTGGAATTGTGTGCCTCTCATTAATTTACGTGATTTATACCGCCTATCAACGAAAAAAACAACTCCTCCATATGGCATACCATAACAGTATCACAGGATTACCTAATAGAAGGAATCTCAAAAGTAAAATCGAGCATAATGACGAACCCGACACCGCTCTTTTACTTATCCATATGCAAAATTTTACCGCCATTAACCACTTACACGGCTTTCACTTTGGTGATCACATCTTTAAAACAATAGCAAGATATCTCAATGACGAATATGGACAAACTCATGCCCTCCATCACTTTGCAGGCAACCGATTAGCTTTTTATATCACAGAACCCTTAAATCGAAATCAATTAATCGTCTTGACAGAACAAATACTGGACACCATTAACAAAGTGTTAGGTAAGCTTGGCCTCCAAGGAAGGTTGGAAGCAAAAATAGCAATTGTGGAAATCACGGATCCAAAGTGCGATCCGGAGAAAGTATTTACTGATGCATCTTTAGCTTTGGTGCATCACAAGCCGGAACAGGGAAAGCAATACAGTTTCTTCTCAATTGAAATGGAGAAAATACTCCATCGCGAAAATGCCATTGAACAAGCCCTCAGAGACTTCCTCGAAGAACCGAAACAAGGATTACTTTGGGTGGAATATCAGCCGATCTTGGATCTAAAGACTAATAAAATAGTTTGCTTTGAGGCGTTAACACGTATGCATTCAGCCTCGCTGGGCCCAATTTCTCCCGTGGAGTTTATTTCTATTGCAGAACGTAATCATCTGATTACGCAGTTAGGTACTTGGGTTTTGCGCAACGCATGCAAATTTCTAAACAAACTCTCAGCTAAAGGTTTTGATACTGCCAGTGTTGCCGTGAATATTTCCGGATTAGAACTTCTGCAACCGGACTTTATCGATAGAATTCATAAGATAATTGAAGAATATAAAATCCCACCCTCTAGAATTGAATTCGAGATTACCGAATCCATCATTTTAGAAAACTTTAAAAAAGTTAATGAAATATTGCAGAGTCTAAGGGGAATAGGCATCGTTGTGTCCATTGATGATTTTGGAACGGGGTATTCATCTTTAGCACGTTTGGAGGATTTCAACATTGATAAAATCAAGATTGACAAACTTTTTGTTGATAAAATTTTAAGCAAAGATCAAGACAAAATACTCATTAGAGAAATCATTGCAATGTCCCACAAACTTGACCTTTTAGTGGTGGCAGAAGGGGTGGAAACCGAAGAGCAACGGGCTTATCTTGTGGAACAAAATTGCGATCTTATGCAAGGATTTCTATTTAGCAAATCTTTGCCTCTAGAGCAGGCAATCCAAAAGATACGAAAGCAAAGATAATAAAAAAGCCCCGCCAATTCCCTGAAAAATTAGCGGGGTTTTTTTCTGCTATGTCACTTTAAGAATTTTTACGAAGGAATAAGACTTTTTTCCTAGAATAATAATGTGGAAAAAACTAGAAGAGTTCGGTTGTTATAGATAGTGCATTATTGTCACATATAGCCTTGACACGCCGCAAGGCAGTGCCGAAAGAACAGAGGAGGTAAAGAAACAATGCGTGAACACAGATCTTTGGTAAGATTAATTTTTATTTTATTCATCGTATTTTGTGCCACGTCAGTACATGCAGCACCAAACATACCCATAGTATCATATTTAAGAACCTGGCCTATTGGGAGCGAACCTGCTGACATGCAAGAAGGAGTGCGCTGGAATGCTGATAATATTAAGGGCGATTTATTATCCACAATTAATATTGCATTCGCGTTGCTCGATGGCAACACCATCTACATTAAGGACTTAGATGATCAACCCGGGGAGGTTGATCCTGAAGTTATAATTCCGGCTTTTACTAACCTATTTGATGAAATTGCTAAAATAAAAACAGAATATCCCCACATTAAAATCAATCTCTCGATTGGTGGTTGGGGCGCAGATGGATTTTCTGACATGGCTTTAACTAAAGCTAGTCGCACCCAATTTATAAATGATGTGGCCGGATGGCTCATTAACTATAATTTAGATGGCGTAGACATCGACTGGGAATATCCTGTGGGACCCGAATGGGGACAGGAAATAACATCTCGGCCTGAAGATGCTGATAATTATGTGGCTTTACTGAGTGAAATGCGAAAAACATTTGACTCTTTAGAAAAGAAAATAGACAGAAATCTATCTATTACCGTGGCGGTCCCCGCGAGCACTTGGTTTCCGGAAACAATTGATGTTAAAGCTGTTCAAGAGCATGTTGATTACTTAAAACTCATGACTTACGACTTCTATGGTGCTTGGAGCGATACAACGGGGCACGCCTCAAATCTTTATAATAATCCGGCAGATCCGGAATGGGGCGGTTGGAGTGTAGACCAAACAGTAAGCATGTATATGGCCGCGGGAGTAACACCGAAGAAAATACTGCTAGGTGTCCCCTTCTATGGACGGGCTTGGTCCGGAGTAAACCCAAGCGCCGATGGCTTATTTCAGGAGTATGCAGAGCCCTTGTACGAAGATGGAATCAACTGGATGGATATCAAGGATAAAATACTAACCGATAGTTCATTCAAGCGCTATTGGGACAACGTTGCCAAAGCGGCTTATCTTTACAACGGTGATGTATTTATAACCTACGAAGATGAAGAAACCTTGGCCAACAAAGTAGATTATATTATGGAAAAGGGTCTAGGAGGAATTATGATCTGGGAATATGGACACGACATAAATGCAGAATTACTACACTCCTTAAATGATGCCATAAAAGCCAAATAACTTACTAAAGCGCCCATATAGGGCGCTTCCTTGTCTTTATTTGCCTTTATGCAACGACTTCGAAAAGAAGGTATTCGCCATATGCGAATTGAATATTATACTAATAGTTTTTAGCATAAAAGGAGTGGCATAATGTCCAAGTATGAACGATTAGTAATATATCCCTTGTTATTTATAGCTTTGTTTTGTGCTTTAACCGGTGTAAATGTTGTCAATGCTACACAGCAAGTGTTTGACAAAATTATCGCCCGAGAGATTACTCTAGTTAATGCAGAAGGGGAAAGTCTAGCTTCTTTAAAATATGACGAGCGAAAAGAAAGCGTTAGCTTTGAAATGTATGGCGATGACGGTCTGCGTGCCCTATCCCTTTTAGCCTATGATAAAGGGGGAGCAATCGGGATTTTTAACAATGAAGGGCATCTAACGGCCGCTATTCAACAAGAAGGGCAAGCGGGAGCAATCTATCTTTATAATGGTACCGTTAAAGAAACTAAGCTCCTTGGGTTACGCTCAGGCTTGTATGGTGGTGTTTTAGAAGTAAATAATGCTAGAGGATTACCAACGGGTATCCTTGGAAATAACGCCCATAACAACGGCTATCTCGGTCTTTTCAAAGGTGAGCTTTTAGGGTTTTTAACTCCACAAATCATGCTTAACGTTGGGGAGGATGGCGCGAGCATAGAATCAAATAAATAATGTAAAACTCCTATGTGATACTGAACACATAGGAGTTTCTATATTAATTTAAGAGACTTGTCAAATAATCTTGACCTTTCTTTGTCAGGTTAATCGTTTTTATAGGATTTGTATTGCACATGCTAGCATAAGGGCACCGTCCACATGGTAAATCACACGTAGATAGTCCTTCGTCCTCCTCTAAGAATCCTAGGCGAATCAGTTGCGTAAAAACATCTTCAATGAGACCTAAAGGTTGATTCATTTTAGAAGCTAACATATATTTAGAAATATAATCGGCGCGACCTATTTCAACCAATAATTCCTTTAACATTTAGCCCACCTCCTAAACTCAAGCAAAGCCAAGGAGACTGCCTATCTGAAAGACCAGAACTGCCATTAGCCAACCAAGGGCAAATGTATATGTGGCGGCAAAAGTAGCCCATTTCACGGAACCGGTCTCTTTTTTGATCATGGCAATCGTGGCAGCACATGGAGTGTATAACAAAGTCATTACCATGAAAGCTACCGCTGTAAGTGGTGTGAAAACACTTCTTATTGTGCTTACTAATTCTGCACCTTCTGAAACGCCTGCGTAAACCATCCCTAAAGTTGCCACAACCGCCTCTTTTGCAGCTATGCCCGAAAAAAGTCCCACAGCGGCTTGCCAAGTGCCGAATCCGGCGGGCTTAAATATGGGAGCAATCAATGAACCAACTCTCCCAAGTATACTTTCGGGACCATACGCTTCTACACCCACGGGTAGGACGGCAAGAATCCATAAAGCGCTTACAACCGTTAGAATGATTGTTCCCGCCCTCACTAAGAATTCGGAAACATTATCCCACATGTTCCTAATAACATTACGTAGCGTGGGTTTACGATAAGGTGGCAATTCCATAATAAAATGGGAAACCTCACCGGTAAACAAAGTTTTGCTAAAAATCTTAGCCATAATTAATGCCATAAGAATACCTAAGAAATAAATACTAAATAAAACAAGTCCACCATGTTTAGGGAAAAACGCGGCGATGAATACTAAATAAATGGGGATTTTTGCACCGCAAGACATGAATGGATTAATCAAGATTGCAATCATGCGATCTTTTCTATTTTCTAAAGTACGAGTGGACATGACCCCGGGAACATTGCACCCAAAGCCCACGATCATTGATATAAAGGTTTTTCCCTGTAAACCCACGGCTCTCATAATGTTGTCCATAACATAAGCCGCACGAGCCATATAACCGCTATCTTCTAAGAGACCTAGAAGCAAGTATAGAACTAAAATTAAGGGTATAAACCCGATAATCTCGCCTAAGCCCGCTATAATACCTTCCGTTACAAAACCGGTCACCCACCAAGGTGCACTTATTGAAACTAAACCACTTTTTATGATTTCTCCCAATGCTTCAATACCTTCAGCCATTGACTCGCCTAAAACATCTTCACCTATGGCAAAGGTCAGTTGAAACACAATTAACATGATTGCTGCAAATATGGGTAACCCCCAGATTTTGTGGGTTAAAATATCATCCGCCTTATCAGTCCAAGTGGTCTTTGGCTCTGCAGGTCTACTCACGGTACCTTTGACTATTGTATTTACAAAATTATAGCGCGCATCGACTATATCCAATTGATATTCATCGCGGTGTACAGCTAATTCTTCGTAAAAACTTCGAAAATCGGTTGAACCTTGTAATGCTTCTTGTTCTTTTATGATTCTAAGAGCATATTCTTCACCTTCGAGAACCTTGATGGCCAACCAATTAAGGGGAATCGCTAACTCCGATTTAGATAAATAACTTTTTAGGGTTATAAGTTTGGTATCAATGGACTCACCATAACTTATGGCAAACTGACCGTTCTTAGCAGAATCAATTTTTATTGATGCCGCGGCCAAAAGATCATCAAGCCCTTGCCGTCTACAAGCAATTGTGGGAATAACGGGAATACCCAATCTACCGCTTAAAGCCTTAACATCAAAATAGATTTCTTTTGACTCGGCTTCGTCCACCATGTTTAATGCAACAATAACTTTTACACCCATCTCCAAAAGTTGAGTAGTTAAATAAAGATTTCTTTCTAAATTAGTTGCATCCACCACGTTAATGACCACATCGGGGTTGCCTGTCAGAATATAATCTCGTGCCACCATTTCATCTTCAGAAAAAGCGCCCAAGCTATAAGTACCGGGTAAATCCACAACCTTATAAACCTTATCCCTAAAACGAACTTCCCCTTCTTTACGCTCAACAGTAACACCGGGCCAATTGCCCACATGCTGATTGGAACCGGTTAATGCATTAAATAAAGTTGTTTTTCCACTATTGGGATTCCCCACAAGGGCAATTGTGTTCCCCATCTTATTATCTCCTAACTCAGCCATATCTAATGCTCTATATTTATCAACATCTTCTCCGCCAGTCCACGGCCAAGGGCAATTTTATTATTTCCTAGACAAACAATGATAGGACCACTATCATTCTTCAAAACCTTAATTCTGGCTCCTGTATTAAAGCCCATCTCGTAGAGCCTTTTCGTGGCGGCGCTTCCTGCCAAAATTTTCTCAACTTTACCATGATCTCCTGCATTAAGTCTTATTAAAGATAAACAGTTCATATCTTGCCCCTCGCCCTCCACTTGACACTGACAATCATTCTCACATCTATAATATAGAGGTTAATACCCCTTGTCAAGCATGGGATAGTTAAATTATAGAGTAAAGAAGGAAGGAGTTTTGAACATTTACCCGAATGCTTAATGAGAATGTTGGAAGGTAGTGAGTAGTGTGTTTAAAATTGGGATGCGCAATATTAAAACGGCAATTGCTGTAAGTACCTGTATCTTAACTCTAGGATTGATTGGGGTGAAGCAACCGTTTTTCGCTTGCATGACTGCGGTCTTTACCATGCAGGCAAATGTGGCAACCTCTTTTTCTGCAGGTGTGGATCGTTTCTTGGGCACGTTGACAGGTGCAATCACAGGAACTCTTTTGGCGAGTTTAGCCCGTCTATTACCCATGGATCACTTAATCGTAAAAGCATTAGTCATTCCTTTGGGCTCCATCTTTGTAATTCACCTGCTCAGCATTTTGAACCGTGGGGATTCTATCTTTATTGCCTGCATCGTTTATTTTGCATTGATGATGAAAGTGGAACAAGTATCTGTATTGCGTTATGCTGTTACACGTACCGCTCTCACGGGTTATGGAGCCATTCTTGCCTTATTAGTAAATCGTTTCATCTTTCCCGCCGAAAAGAAGAACATGAAGCAAATTCATCAACTTGCGTCCTAAATACCAAAAAGAGGTCTCACCCCATAAGGGCAGACCTCTTTTCATCTTTAAAGTTAGTTCTTTTGCAGACCTAGATTATGCTCATCATTAAAACGATCTAAGATCCGCTTAGCTTTATTTACCGAAGTCACCAGCGGATTGGTACTAAGCGCTAATAACGCCTTATTGTAATCCCTCGATACCGCCGCTTCTACAGTTAGTTCTTCGTAGGCATTCACATGTTGAATTAAGCCCCTGATTTCCGGCGCCAGTCTACCAATTGCAGTGGGTTTAGCTCCGTTTGAATTAACTACTGCCGGGACTTCAATCACCGCGTCAAAGGGCAGATCCATAATTGCTCCATCATTACGTACATTGACTATATGAGTTGCGGAAACATCTTTATAGATGTCCCTGACCAATGATATGGCAACGGTGGAATAATGTGCTCCTCCCCTTTTTTCCAATTCTTGTGGTTTAACTTTTAAATCAGGATCCTTGTATTGCTCTAACAAGGACGCTTCTAACTCGCTAACTATCTGGGCTCTAGTTTTCTCTTGACTTTGTAGATACTTAAGCATTTCGTCTTGAACATAAAAATAATCTAGATAACTATTGGTTCGCATGCCGAGGGCAATTTGAAAATCTTCGTTAATAGCTACTTGGGGAATATTAGCGGGTTTACCTGATGTTTTTAGAATCATGTCTTTGGTTTTATCTTCACCCTTAACTAAAATTTTCCGCACCCAAGAGAGATGATTTAAACCAACATAATCTATTTCCACATCCTCAACAGTAACATTATACTCTTCCGCAATTCCCACCTTAATGCCATAAGGGACATTACACAAGCCCACAACTTTTACACCATCACCATGCTTCATTACAGCTTCCGTAATGATTCCCGCGGGATTTGTAAAATTGATGATTACAGCATTAGGTGCATGTTCTTTAATCTCTTTGCAAATATCTAAAATAACCGGAATGGTCCGCATTGCCTTGGCAAATCCTACCGGACCCGTAGTTTCTTGCCCGATAATATCCTCAGCAAGGCAAATCTTCGTATCCACATGCCGGGCCAGTTGACCCCCGACCCTTATTTGAGTGAGAACAAAGTCCGCACCGGAAATTGCATCTTGGCGATTCAAAGAAAGCTGCACTTTAAAGGGATTGCCGGCAGCTTCAACCATACGCTTTACGAGACCACCGACGATATTTAACCTTGTTTCATCAATGTCGTACAAATACAATTCTTCCAAGTTTAAAACGTTAGCTTGCTCAATCAATCCTTCAACCAGTTCAGGACTGTAAGTGCTTCCACCGCCAATAATTGTAATCTTCATTTTGGACTCCCCTTTTTACATATATTGTCGTGCACTTTCTTCCAGCCTTGCTTTAAAATCATCTGAGATAGAATAACCTATTTGGGCCGCGGCACCATAAATGGAGCCTACGGCAGGTTCTGTAGTGGGTATTTGGATATCTATATCACCATATTCGGCGTCATGCAAGGTTTTTGCGAATTCATCATACATGATTGCTATTTTTGGCTCTTGAAATACACTACCTACCCCAACAACCTTTACCTGCTCTTGGGCGTGGAACAATTGCCTTATTGCCGCATTGGTTGAGATCCCCAATTCTCTACCTACTTCCTGTAGGAGATCAATAGCCACTTGATCGCCCTGTGATGCTGCATTCATTACTAAAGAAACCAAGTCACCCAACTTAAGGTTTTCCTTATCGTAAATTCGATCAACAAGATCTAAAAGATGCTCTATGCCGTAGTGCTCTAAAATGGCATCATACATCGAGGTCGGTTCTCCTCGCCCCTCTACTCCGCGCATACTCAAAGCGATTGCCCTCTCGCCTATATACGAGCCTCCGGCATAATCACCGAAGAGGCTTCCCATTCCTCCGATTTGTACCCTCTTACCCTGTAAATTAACGCCTACAACATTTGTGCCGGTACCACATACCACTCCAACACCAACACCATCAAAAGTGCCTGCCCAAAGTCCTAAAATAGCGTCGTTTTCGAAATTCCAGTGTATAGTGGGAGGAATTAGGGGTTCTAATAGATTACGAACAATCTTGAAATCACGAAGTCTATCGGCTCCGGCCATACCAAAGTAAGCACTCACAACCGATGATAAATCCACGCCTGCATTATCTAAGGCCGACGAAATACTTTTTTGGACTTCAGCCCTTGCGGGCTCAATGCCATCTATTTGAAAATTACCGGTACCGCCAAGACCATAGCCCACCACCTGACCGCTCTTGTCTGCTAATATTGCCACGGTTGTGGACCCACCTCCAT
>DUPA01000025.1 GCA_012838515.1 Natronincola sp.
ATTTTAGCGCTCGTCTTTGCAAAACAAATAAAACCAAGGATTTTAAAAGGGCAACTAGCTAATGAAGAAAAAAACTAAAGTAAGAAATACCCATAGTGTTTTCTTAGTTTTCCGGCTTCTGAAATAATCCCCTCTTTGCCTTGGTTTGTTAGAACATGCTTTCTCCAGTTTCGTGGTAATTATCTTTCACCTTGTTGTGGCAATGACATGACTTGTGAGGAACCCAACTAATAACTAGCCCGCCTGGAACTTTTCATCAGTCACTCTTACCCTAAGTACCATTGCTAAAAATGCTAAAAAAACACTAGGCACTCAAACCTTACTATAAAGTAGAGGTTTTTTCATTTACAGACGGAAATTAAGCATCATGATTATTAGCTCCTTTTCCCTTAGATATTGGGTAGGCTTTTATAAGTTCATTTATAATAATTGGTGAAAGCAAGAATCTATTAATTGGAGGCGAAAAGATATGAAACATCACAGATTAGCCGAAAAACCGCCAATGGGCTGGAACAGTTGGGATTGTTATGGTGCTGCAGTAACAGAGGATGAAGTTCGGGGCAATGCCCGGTATATGGCGGACCATCTAAAACACTATGGATGGGAGTATGTTGTTGTCGACATTCAGTGGTATGAGCCGGGAGCTGTTTCTTCAATATACCGCCCATTTGTACCCTTAGAAATGGACGAATATTCGAGATTAATTCCGGCAGTAAACCGTTTTCCTTCGGCAGAATTAGGGAAAGGTTTTAAGCCTTTGGCAGATTATGTTCATGGCCTTGGATTAAAGTTCGGAATACATATCATGCGGGGGATTCCTCGTCAGGCCGTGCATGCCAACACTCCCATTTTAGGCACAAATATACGGGCCAGAGACATTGCTCATACCAATTCAATATGTCCTTGGAATACTGATATGTATGGAGTTGACGCTTCCAAACAAGGGGCTCAGGAATACTATAACTCCTTGTTTAAGCTATATGCGGAATGGGGTGTGGACTTTGTCAAAATTGATGACATTGCAGCATCAAGGCTTTACCATTTCCATAAAGATGAGATCCGGCTCATAAGAAAGGCTATTGATCTATGTGGTCGGAATATGGTTCTTAGTTTATCGCCCGGTCCGGCTCCATTGGAACATGCTGAAGATTTAATTGCTAACGCTAATATGTGGCGAATGACAGATGATTTTTGGGATCACTGGGATCTACTTTACGGAATGTTTGAAAGGTGCGAGAAATGGAACGAATTTGTTGGATTGGGGCATTGGCCAGATTGTGACATGTTACCTCTAGGACATATAGGGATTCGTTCTGTTGATGGAGGGGGAGCGGATCGCTGGACTAGGTTTACTAAAGATGAACAGGTAACGATGATGACACTTTGGTCTATTTTCCGTTCTCCTTTAATGTTTGGTGGGGAATTACGTGATAATGATGAGTGGACACTGTCATTAATAACAAATAGTGAGGTTCTAGATGTTAATCAAAACAGTCACAGTAACCGCCTTGTCTTTCGAGAAGATGATAAGATTGTTTGGACCGCCAAGGGAACCAACGGTGAGACATACCTTGCCTTGTTTAATGCTGGGGACGAAACGATCTCTATTAGTGTTTCCTTAGATCAACTTGGACTTCACAAAGAACAAAATATTCGAGATTTGTGGAAAAGAGAAGATTTGGGCAGTATAACATCTTTGATTGAGGAAACCTTGGCTCCGCATTCTGCTCGTCTCTTAAAATTGTCTGAGGTATAGGTTTAGGAAATCAATTATTGAATATTTGGTGCCGAAGGTGGGATTCATCGGGCTATGCCCAAGGGGTTTCCCACCTAGTATTACCAAGTGTCAGCATGTCCATCTAGCTGGCACTTTTTTTAGATTGTTGTCAAGTCCGCTTAATTATGGCTGTTTGTGGGGAGTTCATTAGCAAGTTATTAGCAGAAATTTCTCCGCTGAGATGGCCCCGAGGCACATAGAGAAATTGCAAGGTTAAAACTAGACTTAAAAACGTGGTTGGTCGCGCCAGAGTTGGTCTATGTTGAAAGCAGGCAATTGTTTTTGGCAACCAAGAATTCGATAGTTTGGCAGTCTAATTTTCGATAGCATCCTTAGTTTAAATTTTATCCGGTTAAGTGCTTTTCCCTCATCGCTTCTTCGTACCGAAGACTCGGACCTATAAGACTCAAGATGTATGCCCGGTAGACCAAGCGATCAATTTTTGCCATACAGAGAAATGTGAGTTCGCTGTTAAGAATGGGTTAGAGCACCTTTAATTTGGGAAAATGAACACAAACTCTATTGACAGATCCCGCTCGCCTAGCTATCATTAAGTTGTAACATCAAATGCACTTGATGTAGTGCAAATACAAAAAAAGAAAGAAAGCAGGTCTATGAAGAAAACATTTTTTTTAGTGATTACGCTAGTAGCTCTACTAGCGGTTGTTGGAACCACCATGGCCGCTGAGCCCATTAAAATGGGTAAAGCTGATTTTGCAGCTCACGGCACAAGATGCTTCGCAGTTGCAGTTGTAGCCCTCCAGGGAGATACTATCGTTGGTGCTTACATTGATGAGTATCAGATGCTTCCCAAGGATGATACTGTAGGTGTTCCCAACTCCGATAAGGATTTCGGCGCAGCATTTGCCAACCCCGACCAGTGGCTCGCTTCCAAGAAGATTAACAACGAATACTACAGCAACAACATGGCCAGGGCCGGCTCCGTTGTCACCATTGCTGACAACTTCAAAGTTCTGGAGCAGTTCGTAACTGGCATGACCATTGCTGAACTGGAAGCTTTCTTGTCCGCCAAAGAGCC
>DUPA01000026.1 GCA_012838515.1 Natronincola sp.
CAATTTTGGCTAAATCAGTATTTAATGCTGGCTTTAGCCCCTTTTTTATCATTTCTTGGGGTAAAGATTTTTTGCGCCACTCATAGACGCGCTATTGATCAGCTCTTGGCGACATCGCAATTAGCTCATTTATTTTGTATAGCGATCTGCAACTGATGAAGCCCCATATGAATCAGGCTTAATTCTGCAGCGAAAGCCCGAACCATTCACCATACCCACTACTTCCTTAACCAAACTCTTAGTTGCACCATTGTTGCCCACGTCTAAATGAATTTCCATATTTAATTCATTACCCGATTGAGCCAGTTTGTCTGTGAACAAAAAAGCCACATTTAGGCTCAAGGATGCTTCATAAACAATTCTTTGCCGCATGGAGCGTGTATGACTTTCGTATTGCCTAGTGTAAAAATACCTTCCGCCCTTACCTTCGCGATGAATTATTAAGGCGGTTACAAAGCAGGTTACGTCCCTTAACTGGGAGTCGGTACCAATTATTAGTCGATATTTGTCTTCAGGATAAGATGAAGCATATTCAATGATTTCTCCGAATACTTCGTCAAACGAAAGCCTCCCCTTCGTAGGGCTAATAAACTGCATTGCGTCTTATACCCCCCTCATTAATTCTTTAGTTAAAACACCATAATCTTCTAAAGCTAGACATTCGCCCCTAACATTTGATTCTATTTTGGCCCTAGCTAATGCATCATCTATTTGCTCCGAGCTTATACCCCAAGACTTGATTAGTGGCTTTAAGGCATTACGGATGGTTTTACGCCTTTGCTGAAAGCTTGCCCTAATGACCTCAAACAGCTCCTTACGGGGGGCATCTACCAGCGGAGATATGGGCTTGAGCTTAATCACGGCAGAATCAACCGCGGGCGATGGTATAAACACTGTACGCGGGACATTTGCAACAAGGGAAGGCTCAGAATAATACTGAACGGCCAACGAGAGCACCCCAAAATCCTTGCTGTTAGGCTTAGCCAAGATCCTTTCTGCCACTTCTTTTTGCACCATCACCACAACACTTTTAAATGGAAGATCGCTTTCCAATGCCTTCATAATCAACGGAGTGGTTAAATAATAAGGGAGATTAGCAACTAGCTTCAAAGGTTCATCTTTCCACCCGTGACCAGTCAAGCACTTCTCCCAATCTATAGCTAAGGCATCGCCTTCCACAATATTAATATTCGGTTGGTCAATCAACTCTTCTAAAATGCTAACTAAATGTGTGTCAATTTCCATTGCCACTACACATTGGGCCACTTCTGACATAAGGGTGGTTAACGCGCCTAATCCCGGCCCGATTTCTATTACCCAATCGTCTTTTTCTAGTTCGGCGCTATTAACAATGCGGTTTACAATATTTTGATCAATAAGAAAGTTTTGACCGAATCGCTTTTTCGTATTAAAGCCACGTTCTTTCATGATCTTCGCAACTAAAGACGGATTTACTATTTTGGACACAACAAGTCACTCCTGCCGGATAGTTTGTTAACCGATTAAATCACTTATGCCTTTGCTAATCTTGCTTAACTCTGCCCTAAATTCTTCATCATCATAATCATTCATGGAGTCCAAAAGCTCTAAAATACCCTGAAATTCATCGTCATCTAAACGACCTTGATTAACCAGTGTTTCGCAAGTTTGCAGAAACCGGAGCTTCACTCTTTCAACATCATCATATAGCGGCATAAAACCACCCCCATGCTTTTAGCTGTATTCCTCAATAAAACGGGTGTACTCTTTGATGAAGCGTAATTTAACCGTGCCGGTAGGACCTTTTCGCTGCTTAGCAAAAATAATCTCCACCAGCCCTTCAGTTCCCTTCTCTTGTGCCATCTCAGGATAATAATAATCATCTCTATATAAAAACATTACCACGTCTGCAAATTCCTCAATATTACCCGAATCCCTCAGGTCTGACATCATGGGGCGTTTGCTTTCCCTGCTTTCCACACCTCGATTTAATTGCGAAAGGAGGATTAATGGTACATCAAGTTCACCTGCTAAATCCCTCAGTTCCCTGACCATCTCACCTACGATCAAAGACCAACTTCGATTAGAATCTCCGGGAGGCTTAACTAACTGTAAATAGTCGATGACGATTAACCCCAAGTTGGGATGCTCCGCTTTAAACTTTCTTGCTTTAGCCCTAATCTCCGTAACCGTTAAGCCACGTTTATCAACAATGGAGATAGGCAAGTGATATAATTCATTAAAAACCTGCTGTGTTAAGAAAAATTGCTCGTCGCTTAATTTAGTCTGATATTCGTGGGAAGTAACTGCATGTTCTCCATCTGCTTTATGTGAAAAAAGCTCTGCAAGAACAATACGATCCCCTAGTTGTTCATCGTCCATTTCCAAGCTGAATATTAATACAGGAATGTCCCTCTTAGCCACATTAGACACCATGTTTAGGGCAAGGGCAGTTTTACCCATACTGGGACGTGCCGCCAAAATAATTAAGTCTTTTTTCTTAAAACCCGTTGTCATACCATCGATGGAAGGATAACGCACAGACAACCCGTAAGAATCCTCTAAACCTTCTCTTCTTTGAACCAAATTCAAATAACACTTATTCAGTACTTCTAAAAGGTTTTTGGCGTCATCCCCTTGATTCGCTCCGCTTTGACTGGCTGAGAAGATTAATTCTTGGGCCCTAGCCTGAATTTCCTCCAAATCATCGAAATCAGGATCTAAAGCCATAGATTTTATGGTGTCACTTGCCTTAACTAACCGACGGATACCCTCCTTATAAATCAGCTGAAAGATGCTGGGCTCAAGTTCACCAAGGGAGACAAAGGATTCTGTTAGACCAATAAGCAATTCTGCCGGGTTGTCAGTAACCGTATCAGCCCTTAAACGATTATAAATTTGGGTATAAGAAATTCGACCCTGTTTATGATAGAGTTCTAAGATAATCTCATAAATTCGGCGATGTGCCAAATCCATGAAGTGAGTTGGACGCAAGCGATCAATAATTTTATCTACTTGCGTGGGATGCTTGATTAAAATGCCCAGAACTTGCCTTTCCGCATTTAAATCTATTGGTAAATCATAGTTCGGGGTAGGACTAGTCAAATTCATCGGGAAATACCTCTTTCCATCTTTGCTCTGCCATACTCGGTTGTCTATTCGCTGCAATAGGCCCTAAAACCTTAGTCAAGTGGGGATTTTCAAGTAAATCGTTATAAGAACGAATTCCGGTTGCATGCCAATTTCGTAAAATCCCTTCTAAGTATGGAAAACCCGGATTTTCGACTTGCACGGTCATCTCTTCGATGGCTACAGCTATTACCTCATGTGATAAACCCTTCTTAACCATCCAATGTAATAACTTGCGCATTTCATCAGGCGAAGGAGGGCCAATTCTAGCCGCTGAGTAACTAACGAGCCACTCAAAAGATGCCTGCTCCTCATCTAAAACGCTATCATTAGGTGGGGCAAGTTCGATACTTTGCGTATCAGGCAAAACCATTTGAATTTCTAACCCTCCATCATTAATCCAGCCTCTATCGGCTAAAAGGGCTAGGGCTTGACTGACTTCGCGCTGCTCTAATCCCATGGTTTCCGCTAAATCTTGAATTTTTAAAGGCTTTTGCTTTTGCGCTAGTGCCACCATGTTAATCCAAACCAATGTTGGAATGGG
Organism: Natronincola sp.; assembly: GCA_012838515.1. GTDB lineage: Bacteria > Bacillota > Limnochordia > Darwinibacteriales > Darwinibacteriaceae > DUPA01. The sequence goes on from DUPA01000026.1 coordinate 3,653, forward strand.
ACCTAAAGACGATTGGCATCTAAAGATCTCCGGCGGAACCTGAATAAACATCCCTTTTACATTCCGAATTAGGAGTCCTCGACTGTTTTCTGCAGACATAACTCTCATCCTTCCTCCTGCTCTTCAATAAGGGCTTCCCAGGCACCGTACTCTGCAACTAATCTATTCTTTACCTGTTCATATTCTTGAACAATCTGAACGCTTTTAGCCTCATCTTGATATAAATCGGGAGAAGCCAAAATCTGTTCCAATTCATCTTTTCTTTCTTCGAGAGAAACTATTATCTCTTCGAGTTTTTCCCGCTCTTTTTGCAGTGAAATAAGGCTTCTTTTAGTCTTAACCGGATTCCTTTGCTTCTTTTCCCCGTCTTTTCTTTGGCTATGGCTGGTCTCAAGGGCACGCAGCGCCTCATCGTAGGCCCTAAAACCACCAATATACTCTTGAAGGTGGCCTTCATTTAATGCCCAAACCTTTGTGGCCAATTTCTCCATAAAGTATCTGTCATGGGAGACAAAAATAATTGTACCGCCAAAGTCCTGGAGGGCACCCTCTAGTGCTTCACGGGCTAAAATATCTAAATGGTTAGTTGGCTCGTCCAAAAGTAATACATTCGGGCGGTGTAAAAGCAACTTTGCAAGAGCTAAGCGGCTTCTTTCCCCTCCGCTTAAAACGGACGTCATTTTAAATACATCTTCGCCATAAAAAAGAAACCTAGCTAAAACTGAGCGTAAAACACCTAGCTCCAAACGGTGTTCGTCATATAATTCTTCCAAAACCGTGTAATCGGGGTTAAATGAGATTAATTGTGAAAAGTACCCTAATTCAATCCCCGTACCCCACTTAACGCTGCCTTGATAATCCAATTCCCCGGCCAAGATTTTGAGCAGAGTACTTTTTCCACTGCCGTTTGGCCCCACCAGGGCAATGCGGTCTCCCCTTTTAATTTCGCCGGTTATACCTTGTAAAACGGGGTTAGAATCGTAGGACTTTTTTACATCTTCAAGAAAAACTATATTGTTGCCAGACTGCCGCTTCGGCTCAAAACGAAAAGCCATGGTTGAATCACTTTTAGACTGCTCTAACTTGGGGAGGCGAGCTAGCTTCTTCTCCATGCTTTTGGCCTGCCTAGACCTTGTGCCGGCACGGAATTTGTTGATGAAGAACTCCATGCGTTCTTTTTCTTGCTCTTGCCTCTCCAAACTTGCTTCAAGCTGCTCTAAACGCTGGCTGCGCATGGGAATGAATTGGGAGTAGTTTCCCGTGTATTGATATAATTTATGGTGGTGTAACTCCCAAATTCTTGTTGTCACCCTATCTAGAAAATAACGATCGTGGGACACCACAATAAATGCTTTAGGATAAGTACTTAAAAAATCTTCAAGCCAGCTGATTGCCTCCACATCGAGGTGATTTGTTGGCTCGTCCAAAATTAAAAGTGAAGGACGATTTAAAAGTAAGCCGGCTAAGCTTACTCGCATCTGCTCGCCCCCGCTAAATGTATCTAAAGTGCGATCTAAGTCTGCTTGTGTAAAACCCAGCCCCGTGCTTACAGAGTTTACTTGAACTAGATAATCGTAGCCTCCTTCATGCTCAAAACGCTCCTGAGTCCTAGCATATCTGTCCATAGTCTGTTTAAGCCTTGACCCTTGATCTAGCCGGGACATCTCATCTTCTAATTCACGAAGAGTTTTTTCAAGCATGATTTGCTCAGAAAAAGGCTCCACTAAAAACTCCCGCAAAGTTTGCGAGGTCCGGGGCATTGATTGCCACAAATATCCTAAAGTAAAGCCCCCCCTATAGGTGATTTCGCCGCGTTCAGGCGTTATATCTCCGACAAAGGTTTTCAGTAAGGTAGTCTTACCTACTCCATTGGCACCCACTAGACCGATGCGATCAACCGGGCCAATATTGGCATTTACTTCTTGGAAAACTAATTCTTCTCCGTAATATTTCCACAGATCCTTGATGATCATTGCTAGCCACGGTCACCCCTTAAATTGCACTAGTTCTTAACTTTGCCCTTTCTTCGTGTTTTTCAAGGGCGAACTCGATGAGTTTATCCAAAAGTGTAGAGTAGGCTAACCCAGATTCTTGCCATAATTTTGGGTACATACTAATCTGGGTAAATCCCGGTATAGTATTAATTTCGTTTAGAAAGATATTTTCTTGGGAATCCACAAAAAAGTCGACCCTTCCCATACCGGAGCAATCCACTGCTTGAAATGCCTTTGTGGCATAGTCTCTTATTTTAGAAGTTATTTTTTCGCCTAACGGTGCAGGAATTATTAATCTCGACTCTTCATTATGATATTTTGCTTCGTAATCATAAAATTCATGGGCGGGAATAATCTCACCTAAAACCGATGCCTCAGGTCGATTATGACCAAGAATGCTGCATTCAATTTCTCTGGCATTAACCAAGCTCTGCTCAATCACTAGTTTCCGATCGTAGAGCAAAGCATATTCTATGGCTTCACCAAGCTCGTTGCCGGATTTAACTTTACTAATGCCCACACTTGAACCTAAATTAGCCGGTTTAACGAAAATTGGATAACCTAAGCTTTGCTCAAGCCTATGCCTAACTTGCTCAGGATCTTGTGCCCATTCGTAATGAAAAACTACTTCCCAATTTAATAACGGTAATTGTGCTTGGGCAAATAAAGATCGCATTAAAGCTTTATCCATTGCCGCTCCCGAGGAGGCTACACCACCGCCAACATAAGGTATGTTAGCCAACTCCAGTAATCCTTGAATGGTTCCATCTTCGCCGAAAGGCCCGTGAAGCACGGGGAAGACCACATCTAAACCGGAATCTATGCTAGGATCGGGTTGAATTATTAGATCTCCGTCCCAGCTACCGTCTTTATTAATTTTAATGGGTATAACTTCGTATTTCTCCGGATCTAAAGCCTCCATAACGGAGCGTGCCGAAACTAACGAAACTTCATGCTCCCCTGATCTACCGCCATATAATACACCTAACCTCAATTTAGCCATCCTTATTCCCCCATCATTTTCAGTCGTTACACAAGACGATTGCATCCATCTCAATACATACACCTTTGGGTAACCTGCTCACTTCAACGCAAACCCTGGCAGGTGGATCGTGGGGGAAATAGTTAGCGTAGATCTTATTCACAAGATCAAAATCATCCATATTGGTTAAGTAAATTGTAACTTTGACTGTCTGCTCTAGACTACTTCCTCCGGCTTTAGCAATGGACTCGAGGTTTTTTAAAACGGCTTTCGTTTGGTTACTTATAGAGTCATAATCTATATCTCCTGTATCCATATTTACACCGAGCTGACCTGAAATAAATAGTAAATCTCCCGCCTTTATTCCTTGACTATAAGGCCCAACGGCCTCTGGAGCCTGATCTGTATGGATTATTTTGCGCACTATCATAACCTCCGTATTCATCTTCTCTATTATAGTATTTTCCCGTTCCAGGTAAAATTACCTTGATCATTGTGAGTTTAGAAAAAAGTGAGTAGCAGAAGCCACCCACTTTATACCTTAGTTTTAAAAAAGTAATAAGGTCACAATTTTAAAGTAAATAATTAAGGAAAAGGCATCAACAATTGTTGTTATAACCGGAGCAGCCATAGTGGCCGGATCTGTATTAATAGCCTTGGCAAAAAGGGGTAGGACTCCACCAACCGTTTTCGCTAAAACGACGGTGGCAAATAGGGCCATAGAAACACTAAGGGGCATCAATATATTGCCGGGATACATCCATATTAATCGCAAAAAGTTTACGAACGAAAGGGATATTCCGACTATTGCACTAACGCCTAGCTCTTTCAGAATCACCTTGCCAAAATCTTTCGTGTCTATCTCATTAAGGGCCATGCCACGGATAACCAATGTTGAGCTTTGCGAACCGGCATTACCGCCCGTATCGGTCAACATGGGTATAAATGTAACCAAAACCGGTATGGCGATAAAGGCCATTTCATATTTCTTCAAAACCCCACCGGTAATCATGGCCGAAACCATTAAAATCATTAACCAAGTAATTCTATGCCTCGCGAGGGTGAACACACTTGTCTTTAAATACGGTTTCTCCGACGGAGCCATAGCAGCCATCTTCTGGAAGTCTTCAGTTGCTTCTTGATGTATTACTCCAACAATATCATCAACTGTAACGATACCTACGAGCCTATTTTCATGATCCACAATGGGTAATGATAAAAGATCGTATTTGGCAAATAATTGGGCAACTTGTTCTTGGTCGTCAGTGGTATGGGCAGAAATCACATTGGTTTCCATAATATCTTCTATAATTGCATCATCATCTGCCAAAAACAATCTCTTCACAGTAACAATGCCCTCTAAATAGCGATTCGCATCAGTTACATAACATGTGTAAACCGTCTCTTTATCAAAAGCAGTTCGCCGAATTCTTGAAAACGACTGATGCACAGTCATTTTCTTCTTCAGATCAACAAATTCTGCTGTCATGATGCTACCGGCCGACTCGGGCGGGTATTGAAGAAACTGATTAATTAGTGCCCTTGTATCGGGAGCGGCTGACTTCAAAACTCTTTTAACAACATTAGCAGGCATTTCCTCTAAAAAGTCTGCAGCATCGTCCACAAATAGTTGGTTAATAATTGTTCCTACCTCTTGATCTGTAATTCCGTCGACAATATGTCCTTGCATATCACTGGAGAGATAAGAGAAGATTTCGGCCGCTCTATTTTTGGGCAAAGAGCGAAATACGATTACAACATGTTCCAAACTTAAATCTTCCATTAAATGCGCCACGTCTGCGTTTTGTAAATTAGGTAATTCACTACGCAATGTTTTAAAATCTTTTTCAACTACTAGTCTTTCTAAGTCGCGATGGTCTTTAATTTCCATGTTTTTATCCTCCTCTACTTAGTTTGGAGTATAAAAACGAACAATATCATGTACAGATTACAAAATAATAGAGTAGTAAGTACGGAAGACGAGCTTAAATCGAATATTGGATGATCGCCACTCTTCTTCGCCATTGTTCGCTTTAATACTAGGACCGCCACTATCCACTCATCTTCCCCCCTCTTCTTTATTACTAATCTTAGTCTAGCACGTCTATGCCTAGCCTGCAATTATTTCTATTAAAAAACCCATCTCCTAAAACAAATTTACGAAATGGGCTTTGGTTTTAATGTTAGGTTGCTAAAGAATATTTTAAATCAGCAATATCGCTTTGGAAAACATGCTTCAAGAATTCCGATACGTGCTCAATGGGAATCACATCAACACCTTCGGTAATCTGGGAAATGTCGTCCCAGTTATCTTTGGGAACGAAAACAGTTTTAACACCCGCATGTTTTGCACCATAAATTTTGGGGTGCATGCCTCCCACGGCTTTGATCTTTCCTCTTATGGATATTTCACCTGTTACGGCAATATCCTGAGGTATCGGTAAACCCTTGACCGCACTGATTATGGCTGCGAAAATTGCAACACCGGCCGATGGTCCGTCTATATTACCACCACCAACCACATTTACGTGAAGATCAAAATTATTTAAATCTTCACCTGTAACCGCGCGAAAAACCGAAGCAGCATTAAAGACACTGTCTTTTGCCATACTACCCGCTGTATCATTAAAACGAACTAGCCCTTTGCCAGGTTCTTTACTTGGAAAAGCAACTGCTTCTATCTCCAAAACAGAACCAAGATAGCTATTTACGCCCAGACCCAAAATTCGCCCGACCTCTTTATTATCAGAGGCCTTCGCCCCCACATAGGAGCTTAATCTTGCCGATTGTATAACTTCTTGTACATGAATTTTGGTCACGATCGTTTCACTCTGTTCAAGTGCTTCATCCGCATATAATGCCACACTGTAAGCATCTGCCAAAAGACGTGTTGCTCGCCGTCCCTCAATGGTGTAGTCAGCAATCAACTCAGCAACGCCATCTTCAAGCAAAGTATTTAGACGTTTTGCCGCCGCTTTAACAATATCTACAATATCGGGTGGAGTTAGCGGATTAAAGAAAACCTCAGCGCAACGGGAGCGAAATGCCGGACTAATATCTTCCGGATCCCTAGTTGTGGCTCCGATCAAAACAAAGTCTGCCGGAGCGCCCTTAGTAAATATTTGGTGAATATACTTGGGAATTTGGGGATCATCAGAGTCATAATAAGAAGATTCGAAAAGCACCCGTTTATCCTCTAAAACCTTTAGTAATTTATTTTGTAACAAGGGATCTAACTCTCCGATCTCATCTATAAACAAGACGCCCCCATGTGCCTCAGTTACTAAACCGAGCTTCGGCTCAGGAACCGAACCTTCTGCCAAATCTCTTTTTGCACCTTGATAAATAGGATCTTGAACTGAACCCAAAAGTGGATTTGTTACCTCCCTTGGATCCCAACGTAGTGTGGTTCCATCCACCTCTATAAACGGTGCATCTTCTAGAAATGGAGTATGACTTTTTTCTTTAGCATATTGTAGTGCCAAACGGGCAACCGTTGTCTTTCCTACCCCCGGCGGCCCATAAAGTAAAATATGCTGAGGAAATGGCGAGCTTAGCTTCGTTAACAAAGACTTAATCGCCTCATCTTGCCCAACCACTTCTTCTAGACGTTGTGGTCGCATCAAGTCGCTTGTGGACTGAGAAAGACTCCTTTGCTCGAGTAACTCCAGCTCCGCGTATTTCTTTAGTGTTTGAGCATTGTCAGGACCAGTCTCTTCTTTTAAAACCTGCATGCGAATTTCTTTCACATACTCGAGATGCCGCTCTTGCATCTTGGCACTGATCTTCTGTTCTAATTGCTCTTCAACTGTGCGCCTAGCTAGCATATCCGCTAAGTATTCTTCTAGTTCATGCAAAACTTCTTGCACCTCTTCAGGCGGTCTTTGCTCCACAATTGTGGGATCTTCATGAACTAAACGCTCCAATGCTAAAACCTTATCTTCCAGCTTCTCAGACTGCATTAATTCAAGTGAGTCTAATTTACCCGCCTTTAACGCAAGTTGATCCGGTCCGTGAACTTCGGCTAAAATACTCATGAGTGCACTAATGTGTTTTTCCAACGTAACTTTTTGTTTTAGGCTATTTGTATCCAATCAGAATTGCCCCTTCACGTAATTATTACTCCGCCACAACTTTCACTGTGATGGGCACATGTACCTTAGGATGAACCTTCACCACCACGGAGTGTTCTCCTAAGCTTTTTATTGGCTCTTTTAATTCGACTTTCCTCTTGTCAATTTCTACCGAGAACTGCCTACGTAGCTGATCGGTAATATCCTGTGTGGTAATTGAGCCAAATAATTTACCCCCTTCACCCACCTTGGCTTTAACAGTAAGCGCCTCTCCCTGCAGTATTTTCTCGGTCTTTTGGGCATCATTAAGTTCTCGTTTAGCCTTTTTAGATTCTGCTTGTTTCTGTTGAGCTACTTGACGAAGATTACCAGCGCTTGCCTCCACAGCCAAACCACGAGGTATAAGGTAATTACGACCGTATCCCTCTGCAACATCCACAACTTCCCCTTTTTGGCCGATTTTCTTCACATCTTGTTGTAAAATTACTTTCATGATTCTACCTCCCAACTTAATAGCAACAACCAATTCAATTTTCTGAGACTTCTCCCAGCTCTAATTTTCTAAAATCCACGACACCATCAATAACAGCTAACAAGGTCACCAAATAATGGATCATCGGAGAAAGGAATAACAAAATAATAAACGCTACCTTGAACGCACTTGCCACTTTGTATTTGTTGAAAAAATACCAACTCACACTTATGCCTAAAATAAAATAGATGAAAGAGAAAATTATTCGCAAATTTACCCCCAATAACTGTAGAGCAAAGGGCAAAGTTGTCTTTTGCTCTATGGAAGTGAGAACTAATCCTAATATAAAGAACAGCCCATAATAACGGGGGATTCTCCATTCCGTAAACGGAGATACCCACGGAATATTATCGTTCATTCTTTTGAGAATAAGACGTGCCAGTGCCAAATTTATAAAAGTCATAAATAGAGCAGATAACAAGATTATAGAAGGTAAACCCAATTTATATAACAAAACAGCAGAGCTTAAAAATTCTTCTAATAAAGCCGCATTTTCACCTACCATTCCTAAACTTTCAACGGTAGTAAAAGCTCTTTCCATACTGTTAATAAACATTTGTGACACTTCAACCAAAATATTTTCTCCAATTACCAAAAAGAGCAAAAGCGCGTTTAGACCTAATACTATCAGATTAGATACTACACCAACGATCATTATTTTAGGGAAAGAAAACTTTTCCCTAAGTGCTAACCCCATTGCAATACCGGCGAAGGCAGAGATGATTATGGATAATCCAATTAACACATCACCGATCACTAAACCGGAAATGAGGGCGGCCACTAGGCTCGCTAAAGTCCCAAATTTGAAACCATGTCGATAAACTAAGATAATAAGCGGAGCAGCAACAATTACAGGTGAAATTCCAAGGTATTCTCCCACAATAGTGATGAGAACCGTTATTGCACCAAGCATAGCCCCTTCAGTTAGTGAGCGAGTTTTCATCAATCTCATCCTCTGTTTAGTAGTCTAAAAAGGAGCAGCTAAGCTGCTCCCCAGAAATTTAATCAATCGTGTAAGGCATCAATGCCACATAACGGGCTCGCTTGATTGCAGTGGTCATTTGTCGTTGATGCTTTGCGCAATTACCGGAAATTCTGCGTGGTAAAATCTTACCGCGCTCGGTAATGTAGCGACGTAGACGACCGACTTCTTTATAATCAATTTGTTCGATTTTGTCTACACAAAAAGAACAAACTTTTCTTCTGCCTCTACGACCTCTATCTCTAGCCATTATCTCGCCTCCAAACCAATCTGATTAGAACGGAACATCATCAAATTCCGGTTCGGGCGGTCCATCCGCTGATTCGGATTGTTCAGATTCTCCACTGCGTGCACGATCTAAAAAGCGAACTTGGTCAGCCACAACTTCTGCAGCTTTTCTTCGAATGCCATTTTGATCGTCATAAGAACGGACTTGCAGACGTCCCTCGACTGCCACCAAGCGTCCTTTATTTAGATGATTTGCACAAATCTCCGCTTGTTTGCGCCAGGTCACTATGTCAATGAAATCCGCTTCCCTTTCGCCGCCTTGCGATACAAAGGGACGATCCACCGCAAGTGTAAAATTAGTTACCGCTATACCCGATTGAGTATAACGCAATTGTGGATCAGCTACGAGTCGCCCAATAAGAATAATTTTGTTCAGCACCCTGAGTCACTCCTTTGCTCATTCTTGATCTTTTCGAACGAGCAGATAACGTACGACTTCATCGGTGATCTTAAGAATTCGTTCGACCTCGGAAGTCGTTCCGCTTTCTGCCTTAAAATCGATCACCACATAGAAGCCTTCGGTGTTATCGTTAACTTCATAAGCAAATCGTCTTTTACCCCACTTATCAACGTTTTCTACCTCGCCGCCAATACTGGTAATAAGTTCTTGCGTTTTCTCAATCTGGGCGGTTAATGCTTCTTCGTCAAGTTGTGCCGAAAAGATCACCATTAGCTCATAATTACGCACCGTAGCTCCACCTCCCCTCTGGACAAATGGCCCTAAGCTCATACTTAGGGCAGGGCAAAACTATTATAACATTA
>DUPA01000027.1 GCA_012838515.1 Natronincola sp.
CAAAAGCATTAAAAAGAACGTGGCTCAAAGCTGCTCGTTTGCCCGTTAGAGAAGAACCAATAGAAGCTAAGATTACTGTAATACATGTACCTAAGTTTGCACCAACTATTAAAGCTAAACCGGCAGGCAAGGTTAGAATCCCTTGCCACGAAGCAGCGATCACAATACCCGTTGTTGCAGACGAGCTTTGGATTAAAACGGTAAATAGGGCACCTGCTAAGATACCAAGAAGTGGTTTTTCGCCAAAAGTTACTAGACTTTGCAAAATCGGTTCATAAGTTCTAATGGGCTGAACGGCTTCACTCATGGTGGAGAGACCAAGAAGAACAAGACCAAAACCTAATAATCCTAAAGCAATATGACGTTGTATTTTTTTCTTGGAAAAATAATAAAAAATTGCACTAAGACCAATCATGGGTAGGGCAATAGCGTAAATATCAAAAGAAACTAACTGTGCAGTAATTGTGGTGCCGATGTTTGCACCCATAATAGTGCCAACCGCCTGTGTTAAATTCATTAGGCCTGAGTTTACAAAACCCACTATCATCACAGTAGTAGTGGAGCTAGATTGCAATAAGGCCGTAACACCCGCACCGGTTAATACCGCGATAATTGGTTTAGATGTAAACAGCTCTAAGAACCTGCGCATCCTTTCTCCCGCGGCTTTTTGTAAGCCTTCGCTCATCTTACTCACGCCTATTAAGAATAAACCAAGCCCTCCAAAAAGACCAAAAATAATATTTAGACCATTCATAGATAAACACCCTCACTTTATGTTTCGTTTATGTTCTCCGCACCGAATTTCGCCAATGCTTTACTTTATTTATTAGCAAGTCTGATCGAAATACTACTTAAAACCATTATTTTTATAAAAAGCAATGTCTGCAACAGCTTCAGCAATATTCACTGCGTGGTCTGCAATTCGTTCAAGATTACTCACCGCATCCAGAAACAAAACACCAACTTCGGGGTTGCAGGAACCCTCGTTTAAACGTTCTATATGATTTGAGCGATAACGTTTTTCTAATTCATCCACTAAATCGTCGTCTGCGACTAAACGTTTTGCCCCGGCTTCATCGTGTTGGAATAACGCTTCAATCGCTTCCCGACTTATTCTGGAGACAACCTCATACATACTGCGTAGATCCGAGCTAGCCGCCTCACTGATTTTCCAATCTCCCTCATTAAGCAATGTTGTGAGTTCAATCATATTTATGGCGTGATCACCGATTCGTTCTACATCATTTACTATATGCATTAGATTTGTTAAAGCCCTGGCTTGAGCTTCATCCATGGAATATTGATTTGCTTCAGCCAAATAAGCTGTGATCTCTTTTTCTAAAGCGTTTACCAATTCTTCTCTTTGCTCTATTTGCTCAAGAGGACTAAGGTCAGCTTCAAGAAAAGATTCCACAGCCTGATTTACCATTATTAAAGCCGCTTCGCCCATGCGAACCGCTTCCTGTTGGGCACTTAAAACAGCAGCAGGAGTATGTAGTGTTCGGCGATCAAGAAATTTTGGCTTCATACTTATAATTTCGCTTTCTCCCGGAACCAAAGCAATAACCAGCTTCACAAAAAAAGGTAAAAGAGGGAATAAAATCAGAGCGGTTATTATGTTAAATAGGGTATGTGCATTGGCTACCTGCCTTGCCACAGTGTCACTTGTGAACATTATTGTTTTTATAAATGGGTTTCTGAAGATTATAAATAGAAGCACACCAAAAGTATTAAACAAGACGTGGCTTAATGCTGCACGTTTAGCAGTAATATTGGCACCCACAGAAGCCAAGATCACGGTAAAGCAAGTGCCTAGATTAGCACCGACAATCACGGCGAGAGCAGCGGGAAGACCCATAATACCCTGCGATGCAAACGCTATAACAAGCCCCGTGGTGGCAGCCGAGTTTTGAAGCATTATGGTGAAAACAGCACCGGCTAATATACCCAAGAGTGGCATATTACCGAAGGTAACCAGAAGATTAAGAAAACCTTCATATTCTCTAATGGGATGGACTGAACTACTCATTGTACCTAAACCTAATAATAATAGACCAAAACCTAAAAAGCCCAAACCCACGTGGCGCAAAATCTTTTTGCGCGCGAAAAAATGCACCAATGCGCTAATTCCAATAAAGGGAAGGGCAAATGAGTAGATATCAAAAGAAACTAATTGAGCGGTAATAGTAGTACCAATATTGGAACCCATTATAGTTCCTGCGGCCTGTGCAAGAGTCATCAAGCCTGAATTTACAAAACCAACAATCATTACAGTAGTAGTGGAGCTCGACTGTAGAAGGGCGGTGACGATTGCCCCTGTTGCAACTGCAGTTAAAGGATTAGACGTGAATAGTTCTAAGAAGCGCCTCATGCGCTCACCTGCTGCTTTCTGCAACCCTTCACCCATCAAGTCAATTCCTAACAAAAACAAGCCTAAGCCACCAACTAAACCAACAATAATGCGTAAACCAGTAGCCACAGACACACTCCCTTACCGTTTTTGGACTCATCGATAATTTCTACATAAATACATAGCAATAGTTTCTTGTATTAAATAAAATCAAGTACCAAATTCCACTAGATTTTCGCTATATTTTCACTTTCACCGGCTCTATAATTTACTAAACGAGCCGCACAAAAGAGATAATCACCTAGACGATTTAAGAAGGGCAAAATATTAGTATCAAGGAGTATAGGGTCCAGAAGTGACACAACCGTTCTTTCCACACTTCGACAAACACTGCGGGCATAATGAATATGCGCCGCGATCTTTGTGCCTCCGGGCACAATGAACTCCGTAAGTGGGGGCAATTCTTCCATCTTTTTATCTATGGCTACTTCTAAGTGAAGAAGATCATTTTCTGAAATTTCTTGAATTTCATTACAGCTTGTCCCCGGGAAAGCTAAAACAGAAGCGATAACAAATAGTTTTTCTTGAATCCAGCGTAGTTCATTTTCCATTTCCTGTTCGTCTTGGATATAACTACGGGCCAGACCAAGTAAGCTAGAAAGCTCATCAACTGCTCCATAGGCCTCAACGCGAGGATCGCTTTTGAGAACACGATCTCCCGTACCTAGGCAAGTAAACCCTTGATCGCCCTTTTTGGTATAAATCTTCATGTAACTCTGCTCCCTAAAAATAAAAATACCCCATCATCGCTGATGAGGTCTAGTTATCTAATTGGCTGGGGGACTAGGATTCGAACCTAGACTGGATGAGTCAAAGTCATCTGTCCTGCCCTTAGACTATCCCCCAGCACTATGAACTAATTTACCACATCTGCGCAAAAATTACAAGTCGGATTCTTTTGCAAATTGCCATATAAACGTTAAGTTTTTATAATCTTCAAGTGCGAAACGATCTGCGGTAAAAAACCCCATCGTCTAGTTTGTGATGAGGTGAGAATAATAAATGGCTGGGGGACTAGGATTCGAACCTAGACTAAGTGAGTCAGAGTCACCCGTCCTGCCATTAGACGATCCCCCACTACTATTCCCAAATTACCACATAAAGCCCAAAAAAACAAGGGTCTTTCCTATTCTCTTACGACTACTTCCCAATTAATTTCCGCTGTTTTACTGAGCATAGCAGATACGGAGCAGTATTTATCCATTGAAAGTTCAACTGCTGATTTTAATGCCTTTTCAGATAAATCATTGCCTTTAAACTCAAATGTTAGATCGATTTTTGTATATACTTTAGGATGTTCGTCTGCACGTTTAGCTTTGATAAAGATCTGAAAGTCATCAACTTTCAGTCTTTTCTTCCTCATAATTGAAGCAACATCGGCCCCTGTGCACCCAGCTAAACCAAAAAGAACCATTTCCATGGGAGAAGATGCAGATTCATCACCGCCCACAGCCTTAGAAACATCCATAACTGTTGCATGATTTGTATTCCCCGTTGCAACAAAACCCATTCGCCCGTTCCAAATAGCACGTACTTCCATTTAGTTAGCCCCTTTCTTTCATCAGTATTAGGGTCCGTTTAATCCTGTCTAAAACCCTTTCTTTACCTAATAGTTCAAGCACATCATAAATACCGGGACTGATATTACTTCCGGTAAGTGCCACTCTAATGGGTTGAATTAGTCCACCCATTTTAACATCGAATTTTTCCAATCCTTCTTTAAATAAAGGCTTAATATGTTCCTCGGTAAACTCAGGTACAGATTCTAATGCATCATATATATATTCTAAAATATCTTCAATTCCGGGTTTATCTAGGATACTTTCCACGACCTGCTCATTATATTCATAATCATCTGTAAAGAAATACTTGGCGAAATCAATCACATCAACTAAAAATTTAATTCTATTTTGAATTTCTGCTAAGATCCTTAGGGCATATTCTTTTTCTTCTGTATTTGGCTCTTCAGGATAAAATCCGGCTTTTTGCCAAAAAGGCACGGCTATATCATAAAATTCTTCAAGGGATAAGTCACGAATATAAATACCGTTCATCCACTCTAACTTCTGCAAGTCAAATACAGCGGGATTCTTTGATACGCGTTCAAGTGAAAACTTCTCAATTAATTCAGGCACAGAGAAAATTGTTTGCGAGTCATCGTAGCCCCATCCCAACAAAGAAAGGTAATTAACCATTGCCGTTGCCATGTAACCCTCTTCGCTAAATTGCATTACGGAGGTGGCCCCATGTCTTTTGCTGAGCAAAGACTTATCTGAACCTAAAATCATGGGAATATGGGCAAAAATTGGTACATCAAATCCTAAGGCCTGATAGATCTGGATTTGCTTAGGTGTATTAGATAGATGATCTTCACCCCTGATAACGTGGGTAATCTTCATTAAGGCATCGTCAACCACAACTGCAAAGTTATATGTTGGCATGCCATCAGATTTAAAAATGACAAAATCATCTACTTGAGTGTTTTCAAACCGAACATTGCCTCTGATAAGGTCAGGAACAATTGTCTCACCATCGCCTTCTGCTTTAAACCGAACAGTAGGCACCCTACCCTCTGCCCTAAAAGCGGCCTTTTCCTCGTCGGTTAATTCGGAACATTTTTGATCATAACGGGTCGGAAAACCCGCTTTTATCTGTTCTTTTCTCCGTTCATCCAGTTCTTCAGGGGTACAGTAACATTCATAAGCCCTACCCAAATCCATTAGCTTATTTGCATACTCTTTATATATATCAAGTCGCTGACTTTGATAATAAGGACCATAATCCCCATCCTTGTTTGGACCCTCATCCCAATCTAAACCTAAATATTCCAAGGCATCTAAGATTACTTGGGTTGCTTGCTCGGTGGATCTCGCCAAATCGGTGTCTTCTATTCTTAATACAAAGACACCTTTATGATGGCGGGCGAACAACCAATTAAACAAAGCTGTACGTGCCCCACCAACGTGTAAATAACCTGTCGGACTTGGTGCAAAACGCACCCTTACTGTACTCATGAAAAGTTGCCTCCTAATATATTCTATCTTCTATTTGCCTTTACTAAATCACGGGCCAATTCACGATATGCTAAAGCACCGGGAACCTGAATTTTCGTTTCAAATACAGGGATGCGTTCAGCGGCACTTTCTGCAAACCTAATGCTTCTTGCTACTGTATGTGGAAACAGATGTAGATCGGGAAATTCTGTATTCAAAAGTGCCAAAATTTCTCTACCATGGATGGTTCTGCTATCAAACATTGTCGGTAACAAACCGGCGATTGTAAGCCCACTATTAAGTTGCCCCCGAACTTGGGTAATTAATTTAAGCAATGCTTTTGTTCCTCTTACGCTTAAGTACTCCGTGGACACGGGAATAATGACCTGATCCGCGGCGGCTAAGGCGTTCATGGTCAATAGACCTAGTGACGGCTGACTATCGATTAGTACAAAGTCATATTCGTCACGAATTTCATTAATAATGCGGGTAATTCTCCTCTCCCTTGCGGGAACATTAATTAATTGAAATTCTGCAATTGATAGATCAATATTTGCAGGTAAAATATGAATGCCATAATCATTACTAAGTAAAACATCCTGGGGGGGTATGTCTCGAAGTAAACAATGATAAAGAGTTTTCTCCAAATCTTCCGGCTCAAACCCGGCGTAAAAAGTAAGCCCCGCTTGCGGATCTAGATCTAATAATAAAACTCTTTGCCCAATGTCGGCTAAGGCTACCCCAACATTATAAGTGGAAGTGGTTTTGCCCACTCCTCCTTTTTGATTAGCAAACACAAAAACGGTGGCCAATTGTTATCCCTCCCCGCATTGCTACAAAGTATTTCCACGGGACTCCAAAAAACCCTGCAACTTCTGTAAATTGCCATTAG
>DUPA01000028.1 GCA_012838515.1 Natronincola sp.
GGCATGAATTTCTCCTTCGTTTACGGTGATGTTGACATTGTCCAAGGCCTTAACACCCGGGAATTCCTTTGTAATTGCCCTCATCTCTAGAAGCGTTTTAGCCACACGTCTCATCCTCCTACTTTGAAGAAGCGGATGGGCTATCAACCCATCCGCCCTTAGAAAACCATTACTTAGATACCCAATTGATCTTCGGTGTAATAGCCGCTTTCGACTAAAAGTTCATAATAATTATCAGCATCGGCAAACACCGGTGCACATAGATAAGTTGGAACAACTTTTACGCCGTTGTCGTAGGTTTCGGTATCATTGATTTCAGGTTCGGAACCTTCGGCCATGGCTTGAATCATGCCAACAACTTTTTCGGCCAAGGTACGTGTATCTTTAAAGATGGACATTGATTGACGACCTGCTAAAATGTTTTTCATGTTAGCAACGTCACAGTCTTGACCGGTGATTGCCGGGAATTCTTCAAATCCGGCACCTGCCAAGGAATTGGTTACACCTAGTGCTGTGGAGTCGTTGGAGCAAAGAACAGCATCTAGTTTGCGGCCATCAGAATAATGGGCTGCAATTAGGTTATCCATACGAGATTGTGCCCTTTCGGAAGACCATGCCATTGTTGCAATTGCTTCAAAGGCAACTTGACCCGAAGGGATAACAACTTTTCCGCTTTTAATATAAGGTTCTAGCGCATCATAGGCACCTTGGTAGAAATAACGTGCGTTATTATCATCTGCAGAACCACCGACGATTTCGATGTTTACCGAGTCAGTACGGTTCTTTAAATTTAAAGCTTCTACCAGGTACTCCCCTTGAATTGTTCCCACCATGTAATTGTCAAAAGTTGCATAGTAAGAAACGGCGTCTGTTTCCATGATCAAACGGTCATAGGCAATTACGGGGATTCCTTCATCCTTAGCAATTTCTAAAACAGTTCCTAGAGCGCTTCCATCAATAGAAGCTATAACCAAAATTTCCGCACCATTTAAAATCATGTTTTCGAGCTGAGAAATCTGTAATGCCACATCATTATTTGCATACTGCAGGTCCACAACATAACCTGCGGCTTCAAGTTGAGCCTTCATGTTGCCACCATCTTGATTCCAGCGTTGTAGACTTTGGGTCGGCATAGCTACCCCAATTCTGGTCGCGGCTGATGCCACCACTCCGGAAAACGCCAATACAACCAATAATGCAACTATTAATACGGTTTTTTTCATTACAAAACTCCTTCCGATTTGTCTTTAGTCAACGGATAACTACAAAAACACCTCTGCGAGCTTTTGGCATGCCCCCCTTAATGTTCTTATTGGCTTTTGATTACATCGTGATAAAATGCTGAACAATCACTTAGGTAATCTTTCATATTGTAAACATACTTCAACAGGATTTTTACAATTCCTGCAAATTGCATACTAATATTTTTTACACAATCGCTAGCTTTATCCTTCGTTAAAAAAGTAATAGTCACCTCCGTAGAGATGACTATTAATATGCGTCTTAGTAAACCTTTTTCAGTAACGATGCCGCTTCTTCATCCATAATGAAAATCACATTAGGATGTTTTTGTAAAATCGATGCGGGGCAATCTTCGGTAACGGGACCTTCTAAAGTACCCTTTACAGCCTCTGCTTTTCTTATTCCAGATGATGCAACCAAGATCTGATCCGCTTCCATAATGTCGGCCAGACCCATGGTGATCATTTGGGTGGGGGCCTCTTCCCTCGTTAAGCCGTGGTATTGCATGGTACTTTGGATAGTTGATTCACAGCTATCTGCTAAAAAGAGCCGTGAGTCAAAACTTGTACCCGGTTCATTCGCGCCCAGATGCGCATTAACACCTAAACCCACAATTTGTAAGTGACGCGGATATTTCTGTAAAATTTTGTTATAACGGGCGATTTCGGCATCCACATCGCCCACACTTCCGTCTAGAAGACCAATGAATTTTGGTTTTGCTTTGATAATGTCATAAAACTTATTGTGCATATACGTGTGGACGGTGAATTTTTTATCGCGCTCCGCGACATATTCATCTAAATTTGTAAAAACCGAATGCTCAATTCTTATCTCATCATTATTAATCGCATCTGACAATAGCTCAAAGGTACCATCATAGCTTGCCCCGGTAGTTGTATTAATACTTGGTTCCCCGTAGTTGCCTAAAGTATCTTTAAGTGCTTTTAACACTTCCTGAGATAACTCTGCATAATTCTTTGTCTTAATCACTTTCATTTTTATCCTCCTCTCAGCAATGCCGGATGGGGATGCTATTTATATTTTGGTAGCCAATCGCCGTGCGCATCGATTAAATCATCAACCATGGCAACAATATCATCAATTGAAAGCTCCGAAGATGTGTGCGGATCAAGTAATGCTGCATGGTAAATATGATCTTTCTTCTGTGTCATGGCAGCTTCAATGGTTAGAAGCTGAACATTAATCTGCGTCATGTTTAATGCAGCCAATTGTGTAGGCAAATCTCCCACATAAGTGGGATTAATTCCACTGCTATCCACCAAACACGAAACCTCAACGCAAGCTTCAGAAGGTAAATTGGTAATTAAACCTGTGTTTAAAACATTCCCTCCGATTTTATAAGGTATATTCGTTTCCATTGCTTCCATGATATATGATCCGTATTCACCTGTTCTTTCATGGCTTAGATCAGGGTTTTCAACTAAGTGTTCTCTTAATGAATTCCAACCTTTAATTTGTTCGATGCAACGTCTCGGGTACTCATCTAACGGAATATTAAAACGCTCAATTAACTCAGGATACTGACTCTTTATGAAATAAGGCAAGTACTCAGCATTATGTTCACTTGATTCTGTCACATAGTAGTTAAAGCGTTTCATAATCTCATATCTAACCATATCGTCATGGGGAGTTGGTCTTTCTAGTGCTCTTTTTTTGATCTCAGGATAAAGGTCAACACCTTCTCTGGTTACCTCTAAGAGCCAAGCCATGTGATTAATCCCGGCGATATTATAACGCACATTGTCAGTGGGCATACCCAGACCTTTCAAAAGATGGTAAGCACAGCCCTGAACACTGTGGCAAAGTCCTACTGTTTTCACATCAGTATATCTAAGCATGGCTCCCGTTAAAATGGCCATTGGATTAGTGTAGTTTAGTAACCAAGCATCGGGACAAACTTCTTCCATATCACGGGCAATATCAAGCATCACGGGAATAGTCCTTAGACCTCTAAAAATTCCTCCGATGCCTAAAGTATCTCCAATAGTTTGCCGCAATCCATATTTTTTGGGCACTTCGAAGTCAATAACGGTACAAGGCTCATAGCCTCCCACCTGGATTGCGTTGATTACATAATCTGCGCCGGCTAACGCCTCTTTTCGATCCGTATAAGATACTATCTTTCCATGATTGCCCAGATTTTTATTGAGAATCTTCAACATGGTTTCTGATTCTTTTAAACGCTGAGGATCAATATCATACAGCGCGAATTCAGAATCACGTAAAGCGGGACTTATGAAGCTATCACCCACTACGTTCTTAGAGAAGACTGTACTCCCTGCTCCGATAAATGCAATCTTTGCCACTTCTACATCGCTCCTTTTTTAATATAAGTTTAGACTCCATCTTATATTATGCATAATGTTAACATCTTTGTAAACCATTACTAGGCGAATGGAACATTTTATCTATTCGTCAGAAACTGGTGGTTTAGTTTGTCCAAAAAAATCTTTTGTAAAGTTTTCAAATAAATAGAGGATCCGGTGCTTGCATGCATAATATGGTAAATGTCAGTCTAAATGTACTGTCTGCCAATCAGTTTAAGGGTAGATGCCTTACGGAACACTATGTTTAAAGTAAAGACATAGTTCACTGGCCGAAAGGTCAGCCTAGGGAGGGCTTTAGACATAATTCCGGTCTACCCTTAAATTTTTTTGGATAACACCGAGCCTAGCTTCGGTGTTATTCTTTTACACAATAATTAATCGGGTCAGAAAATTACCCTAATCAATGCCTTGAAATTTATTTCACAAATATACCATTTATTGCAGGAGATCCCAAACAAAGGGAGTATATATGTTAATGTGATAATCTTCAACTTAATAAGTACCCTTTTTAGGGTATGAAGGTCCAACCGCCTTTAACGGATAGGTTTGGGCGAATCGGAACCGAGATCGAGTACGCTTGCACCGGCGAGGTGTGGGCATCATGAATCTTGACTTGGGCCGGACCTATCCGGGCAAACTCCTTTCAGCAGTAACACCCAAGCGTATGCTTGGGTGTTACTGCTCTAAATACCTTTTTTAATACCTAAAGTCAAGCTAGACAGATAATTATCCACAGACTGTTGATAATTTTTGTGGATACTGTGGATAACTGAAAATGATTCTTATTTTTATTTAGCTTATCTTAAATATAGATAAACTAAAACGCCCATGGCGGCTAAAAATAGTACGCCAAAAGTTTTAAAGCCCAATTCAAAAATACGTACGGGCAAAAGCAAAATATTCAGCAACAAAGTTAGCAAATAAATCACCTCTTAAAAATTATTCAAATTACTATGTATGCATACCCATTCTATTTCCAAGAAAATATTCCTCCTTAAACGGAAGAAGAACAACATAGCCACCTGGGGTGTATGGCATGTTGTTCCCCTGCCTTGTGTGGAGGTCTTTCTATATGCTTCAAGCTTAAATTGTTCCACAAGTTCAGCTAGTTTATTTCGGCTACTTCTTTTTCAGTGGCATTGGCGATTTCATGATCCCCCAAGTCGGCCTAGGCCAAACCCCGGGAGATCTTTTCAATTATATCGCCAATAACACTAATTATGTTCCCTATCCCATTGGATAGGGCACCTAAGGCAAAAATATCCTTGGCAGAATTTCTAGTATTTCTAAATAGATTATCTATTTGTAGCACTATTTTTCGGATTGCTGTTTGTTCCTAAGTTGCCTTAGATGAAACTTGATTAACATTGGTTGTCATTACTTGAGCGTTAGTATCCATATCTTACATTGGAGCATTTGCTACCCATACGGATCTATCTCGGGTGTTAACTTTTGCTTTGACAGTCAAGTCCACATCTGCTAAACCATACATGGCACGCCCAATCTCCACGAGTGGTTTTGTCAGACGCATCCCTATGACGGTAGAGAAGAGCGAAGACGGTACCGTCCTGGTCGAATATGAAGGCCCAACCGCCTTCTCCAAAACCAAGAGTATCAAAATTGCTACTTAATCCTGTTCCATCTCTTATTCCAACTAATGCTTCGAGTACTTGACCGTTATCATCTTTGATTGTTGCTCCATAAATTACTGCGATGATATTGTAAATACGACTAATAATGAGATCAGATACTAAAGATTGTCCTGCCAAAGCTTTTATTATATAATCACGGTCTGCTAGATTAGTGTTGCTTCAATCACTATAACGAGCAGTACCGTCTCGCTCAACAATTTTAGTGGCCTCCGGCCGGTATTTAAATCTTGCGTCTATGGCCTAAGGTGATTATCTAGATTACAAAAACAAAGAGCCTTTTACGCAATCGAAAAAGGCCCTCACCATAGTTGTCATTACATTTGGTAGCCCGGCCATCTTTGTCTTTTAAACTTTAGATCCGTGGCTTTGCGCCCGTCACTTTCGAAACGTTTGCCTTTTTCCTGTATATATTAGATTGTATTTTCACTTTAACATACTAGTAAATATCTGTCAACTCCCCTTGACACACTTTCCCAACTCATTTACCTTTGCCTCTAAACACCTTGTTGATGGTGCTTTTAGGGCTGGAAATGTTTTGGAAACTAGGGGTTTGTCATCTTAATTTAAAAAAGTTTTTCAGCCAAAAAGGAGAAAAAGAAGGAGGGCCAAAAATTTGGACACCTCCCATAGGCACTTATTAATATTGGCCATTCCTCTATGAATCCCTGCCGCTAAATGAAAACAATTTGTAATCTTTTTATGCGTTTTAGAGTATTATCTGTTTCTTCGATTCATTCGAACTTGATGCCGGATGACTATATTCATGATCACGTTCTTTTCATCTTTACTAAGTTCGGAAAACATTACTCCAAAGATCCATTTTTCTTCTGATTGCTGTTTCCAGCGCATGGTACAAGAAAGGATTAATTCATCAAAAATTAAGTCAAAAGTACTGTTTTCCGGAATGTTTAAAGGAGAAATCAACTTCGCTCCTCCAAGGCTTAAGTCAGCAATAATACAATCAATTCTTCGCTTAGTAACCTGATGCGGTACTGGTTCATTGTTTATGTGAGTCAGATAAAGCCTGCCATCCACACCTATATCGGTTCGATGAAAGGCGCGTCTACCGAGATTTTGCCAGCCATGAACCTCATTAAAGGCACATTTATGCCTAAATGGGCAGTAGCAATTCGGCATGGTTATATGTTCGTGTTTAGTAAGGCAATAGATAATCTGCCTAGCGTGAACGTCCGTTAGATGTCTTATCCATTCCACATCGGAATATCCATTATCTTTAGCAATTTCGTAGGCAAACTCTTGGTAAGAGGTATCTATTTTAACGTCTAATGATTCATCATCAATTACGGGAAAATAAAAAGCCTCATACCACACTTTAGCATCGTCTTGAATGCGATCAATTTTCACATCATAAAGTTGATCGCCAATTTCGTATTGACCATCTAAGCTCTTCTTGTTAGCAATGCATGAACCTAATAGTGTTTCCTTGAAGCTAGGACCAACGAGATCATTTAGATTTTCTTTCGTTAAACGTTCGGGCTTTAAAGTTTCATCCGTGCGTAAACGGACTAGCTCTAAAGCTATTCTATTACAGGCCATGATATTTCCGTCTTGATCTACAATTAAATAACCGTAACAAGCGTGGTGTGGAAGTAGTTCAACGTCTGTAGTTTTAGCTTTGTTTAAAGAATCCACTGATCTCCTCCTACTTTATTATATTATTGTTACCTCTATTACTAACAATTATATATACTTTCGCAGAAAAAACAAGTATTTTAGATATAGTAGTTTTACTGGTTCCACAACAAACTCCCGGCTATAACAGTTGCTAAAAATTTTCACCGCGTTTAGCTGTTGTAACCACCCAAACACCTAATAAAATAATCACAGAACCGACGAACTGAATTAACGAAAAACGCTCTGCTCTAAAGGTAATACCTGCAAAAACCGAAACGATGGGTGTTAAATTCATAAAAATCGCCGCTTCGGAAGCACTTATCTTCGATAACGAATAATTTAGGGCAATGAATGCGATTACTGATGATAAAACTCCTAAATAAAGAACGGCCAAGAGCGCGTTAAGATTAGCCAGTGCCCCAAAGTAGGTCACTGGATTTGGCGTGGTTATTAAACCCACCACATTAAAGAAAATAGCTCCGGCCCACATCATGACATATGTAACTTCTATTGGTGTTGCGCTACCGGACGCCTTTTTAGAGTAAATATTGTAGAGACCACCGGCCATTACAGCCCCCAAAAGGGCTAAAACCCCGGTTAAATGACTGCCTGTCCCGCTTCTTAATCCAGGTAGCGAAATTAAAACCACACCGAAAACAGAGGCAAAGACAGCTATCCATTGAGCTTTACTTAACTTTTCTTTAAGTAAAACCGCGGCTGAAAACGCCACAGCCACGGGAATTAAAGAAACGATTATTCCCGCCTCTGAAGCGGAGGTGAGATCAACACCCGTCGTTTCAAAGACGAAATATAAGATGGGTTGAAAAAGTGCCACAAGGGCAAGGGGTTTAATTTTTCGGGTATTTATTTCAACCTTAATTAATTTAAGTGCCTTTAAAAGCCACATAAGCAATGCCGCCGTCATAAACCTTAAACCCACCAGTTGATTCATGCCCAGTGTGTCTAGGGCATTTTTCGTAAATAAAAAAGAAAAACCGAAGATTGTTGCAGAAGCTGCCGCGGCTAGGTAAGGTAATTTACCCACTGAGTTTTTCATTCGCTCACCCTTAAAACTTAATATTTATCATAGTCAATTTTTGAACTTCACCAAGCAACATTTCTTATACTTTAATCCACTGCCACAGGGACATGGGTCATTTCTGTTAACTCGCCACATTGTATCATATAAATCAATTATCTTTCTTTGCGTGTGTTCCCTTGTATAGCCTTTCTTAAGTGATTCGGCCATTATTTCCATGAAGGGTTCTATATAGGCAAAAAAACGCTTATAATCAGTAATTCGATGTTTCTTATAACCTGTTCATGTGTACCTCGGCCGCGCTTGTCTAGGCGATAAACATCATGAAGATCTTAGGGTCCATCTAAACTAACTCCCACTAAAAAGTTGTTTTCTTTTAGAAAGCGAGCCCAATCAGCATTGAGCACGGCAAAGCCCCTACGGAGCATACAAACTCTCCTCCCAATCTAACTAAGTGTACTAAGGTGAAACACAATGTGCACTGCTTCTAAAAGTCCTCGTCAAATCGTTCTTTCCATAAACCTAAAAATGAAATTAACTCTTCCAATGTTGGGCTATGCGAATTACGTACGTAAAACCCTGAGGTTGCAGTTCCCATAATTAAGATTTCTTCCAATGTTAGACCTAGCATTAAACCTAAGCAAAAACCCGCATTAAAGTTATCGCCTGCACCGGTGGTGAGCTTTGGTGTGGCTGTGTATGGGCCGTCAACATAAACACATTCGCCGTCTTTAAAAGCAATTGCACCTTCTATTGCATGGATTACAATGCACGATAAATCTAGTTTGGCGGCCAAAGCGGAAACCAGTTCTTCCAGCCCCATTGCCTCTAGTTCTTCCATGGGCTTTATTCGCAAGACAGATGCTACTTCCAATGCCTCTCTATAATTTAACCCCAGAACAACCTTGTAGTACGCGGTGAACTGTTTGAGTAGTTCTAAAGCAAGGCTTAAATCTTCTTCATTACGCTTGCCCGGATCGGCGAGGTCAACAAAGAAGGACGGACGGTTTTTCAGATTCGATGTGCTTAAAAAATCAAGAAATCCTTGCCAAATTTCGTTCATGCGATTCACCATGGTCCAATTGAGATTGGCCACTAAATCCACATCGCCGAAAATCCTGTTAATATTTTCTTCCCCGACTTCCGCGAGTAGGGTGTCCCAGCCAATTTGCCCCAAGGATTCCATTTTGCCCAACATGATCTTGCCGTCACTAAACTCAAGTGCATCTGTTTGACCCGGTTCTCCAATGGAGTAAACATCTTGGCAGTGCTCAATGAAATCAAAAAATATGGGATCAATATTAGGTATACCCAAAGCACCCACATAAGATATGTCAACCCCAAGTCTGACCATGGCATTACCCATAATGGGACCGTTGCCCCCCAGTTTGGTGGTGATTGGCACAAGCTCGATGTTGGTACTTAGCCCGGAGGCCCGTGATATGCGTTCGCCAAACTGTGCTATGCTATTAATCGGTATGTATGAGTCTATTGACTCCCTCTTATCTACTACTTTAATGATCTTGTCAATAAATCCGTCAAATCCTAAGGTTGCTGAAAATTGCGGCATTTCCACACTTTCTAGTTTTAATTTTAAGGCTAACAATTTGTCACGCATGTTTTGGCTCCTTACGTTTGCGGGCTTTACCGGGGATGCGAATTATCCCCGGTACTTCTCCGCATTAATTTTTTTATTCTTCCCTAATCCAAACGAGCATCTCACCATTACCCCTATTATTCCAAGCATAATAAGGTATGGCTTTAATATTTATTGCCTTTTTGCTAGGTGGTGTTGTCCTGTAAAGAGATTTATCACCGGTAGCAGTCCTATTTCCTTCGCCAACGATTGTAACAATACCTCCCATTAGCTCCGCTTCAAATTGAGCTTCGAGTTTAGAATCCCTCGGTAGAGAAACGTCAGGTAGTGCAGAACCATTATCTGCCTCTTCTAAACAGTACACAATGGGTCCCCGCATGAGGGCAATCTTTCCTGCATTTACCCGCACCTCAGGGTGGGCATAAATTCGCTGAACCGGCATGGGAAACTCAAGTTCAATTAGATCCCCCGTTGTCCAAGTCTTTCTCACTTTGGCGTAGCCCTTATCCGTGATTCTCCCTAGGTCTACCTTTTCACCATTAACTGCAAGTGTAGGATCTTGACACCAGCCCGGTATTCTGAGATTTAAGGTCAAATCTTCAGGGTTGGCAGGATTGACTGTGATTTTCACCTTACCATCCCAAGGGTAATTGGTTTCTTGGACAAACTGCACTGTCTGATTGGAAAGTTCCAAATCAGCGGTTCCGCCCACGTAAAGATGGACAAAGACTTCGTTATCTTTTTGAGAATAGATGTATCCCCCTAAAGAAGCTAAAAGCCTTGCCAAGTTTGGAGGGCAACATGCACAGCTAAACCAACCTTGACGTTCAATTTTCACATGGCGCTTGTCATAGCGTTCGCCGCATGCTTCGGGCCAGACCTCAAGGGGATTAACATAAAAGAATCGTTTTCCGTCTTGAGACATACCGGCTAATGCCCCGTTAAATAAGGCCCGCTCTAGCACGTCGGTGTACTTGCCATTCGGTTCTAAACTTAGCATACGCTGGGCCCAAAAAATTAGACCTATGGATGCGCAGGTTTCAGTGTATGACGTGTCATTGGGTAAATCGTAGTCCACTGTAAAGGCTTCGCCGTAAAATTGAGATCCGATACCGCCCGTTACATACATGCGCTTCTGGGTAACGTTTTCCCATAAAGTGCGGCAAATATCGGCTAATTCTTCATCGTTTGTCTCCAAAGCTAAATCAGCCATGGCACTATAAAGATACATGGCCCTTACGGAGTGGCCTTCCGCGGTTTTCTGCTCCCTCACCGGTAAATGGGATTGACTGTATTTTAAGCCCCAATCTCTGGGATTTCTAAATGTGCTTTTATCTTCTGTTTCCTCGTATTCACGGTCTAGATAATTGGGCTCTTGGCCTCTTTCGTCCACAAAGAATTTGGCTAGTTTAAGATAGCGCTTTTCATTAGTGGCTTTATATAATCTGACCAAGGCAAGCTCGATTTCGGCATGTCCCGCGTAACCCCGTAATTTTCCCTGTTCTGCGCCGAAAGTATCATCTATATGATCGGCAAATTTGCAAACAATGTCTAGAAACTTCCTTTTGCCCGTTGCACCATAATAGGCTACGGCCGCTTCAATCAAGTGGCCGGCAGTATATAATTCGTGTGCTTCTGTGAGGTTTGTCCACCGTTGATCTAATCTACCGATACTATAATAAGTGTTTAAATATCCATCGGGCTCTTGGGCTCTGCCAATTAGATCAATTACCTCGTCTGCTTCTTTCTCCAGCTCCGGGTCGCTTTTTGTGGCTAACGAGTAGGCCACCGCTTCGAGCCATTTAGCAACATCGGTGTCTTGAAATACCTCACCAAAAAATTCCCCTTCTAATTCGCCCGCGGCAATTTTATAGTTTCTAATGGCGCGGCTGGGGGCCACATCAGGCACCTCATCGTTAATGGCCTTTTTTTGATAGGGAATAATAACTTCACGAACCAGGCGAATATAATTGTCCCAAAATTTGTCTTTAATTACTATATTATTCAGCGATGCAAAAGTATCCTTTTTCATCTGTATCTCCTTCCTATTATTTAAAATTAAACCCATGGGGCAGAAAAGCTGTTGAAGCTAGTTCAACAGCTTTCGAATCATTCGTATTTTGTTCTACTTATCTATTTCAACCGTTATCTTCTGGTTAGTTGGAGTTATCACAACACTATTTCCGTCGAGCTCATGCGTACCCCCGGTTACTTCTGCGGCTTTAACGTTGTGGAGTATATATTTCAAGCCGGGCGTTAATTCAGATGCTTCTATTTTAATCGTATCGCCGTCACGTACTGCGCTTGCCGTGAAGCGGGTTTTACCTTGTAAATCAGGCACTTCGCACTCTGCCTCGCCTTGATCAGTTAACTCATATAGGTGCAATGAAAGTCCTTCAGTATAATCATAATCAGGTCTTTCAACATTAGAACCCACAGCCAGAAGGGTGTTTTCCCTAACATATAGAGGTAGCGAAAAGTAATCATATTGACCGCTAAACCACCTTCCGCCTTCCTTAACCTCACCTGTTAAAAGATGTGTCCATCTTCCTTCGGGGAGGTAGTAATCTGCTTTCCCATCTTCGCGGAAAATAGGGGCAACCAATAAAGAATCGCCAAGCATATATTGCATATCAAGGTAGTTTACGGCGGGATCCCCGTCAAATACTAAGACCATGGGCCTCATCACAGGAATGCCTGTGTGATGCGCATGAACTGATTTTTCATAAAGATAAGGCATTAAGCTGTATTTTAAGTGGGTAAAATGCCTTAACACATCACTTGATTCGTCATCAAATAACCAAGGCACTCTAAAACTTTTCGAACCGTGCAAACGACTGTGAGAAGAAAGCATGCCAAATTGAATCCAGCGTTTATAGAGATCGGCACTTGCGGTTTCTTCGAATCCACCTATATCGTGACTCCAAAAAGAATATCCTGATAAAGCAAATGATAATCCTCCCCGAAGTGTCTCGGCCATAGATGCATAACTGGCAGAGTTATCACCGCCCCAATGCACAGGAAATTGCTGACATCCCGCCGTGGCGGTGCGGGCAAACACTACTGCTTCGCCTTTACCCTTAATCTCTTCTAAAACTTCAAAGACTGCTTTGTTGTAGAGATAAGCATAATAATTGTGCATGGAATTAGGGTTAGAACCATCATGATACTGCACATCAACGGGAATACGTTCGCCGAAGTCAGCTTTAAAACAATCGATGCCGGTGGCCATTAATTTGCGCAGTCGATCTTTATACCATTCCACCGCATCAGGGTTGGTAAAGTCAACAAATGCCATACCCTGTTGCCATGTGTCAACTTGCTTAACACCTTTACCATCAGCCCGCTTTAGCAGGTAGCCTTTTTCTAAACCTTCTCTAAAAAATGCCGTGCCTTGGGCAACATAAGGGTTAATCCAAATTGATATTTGTAATCCCCGGTCTTTATAGCGCTTTAGCATTTCAGAGGGATTGGGAAAAATCCTCTCATCCCACTCAAAATCGGTCCAGTGAAATTCCTTCATCCAAAAGCAGTCTAGGTGGAAAACACTTAAGGGGATATTTCGTTCTTCCATTCCTTCAATAAAGGTTGTTACGGTTTCTTCATCATAATCGGTGGTAAATGATGTGGAAAGCCATAGACCAAATGACCATGCGGGAGGTAATGCGGGTTTACCGGTTAAGGAAGTATACCTTTCCAGCACACCTTCGTTAGTTTCGCCATAAATGAAATAATATCTAAGCTCTTCGCCGGGCACCGAAAAGCCCACATATTCCACCTTTTCGCTGGCCACTTCAAATGATACTTTATCCGCGTGATCCACGAAAACTCCGTAACCACGATTTGTCATGTAAAACGGAATATTTTTATAGGCAATTTGAGATGAGGTTCCACCATCTTCGTTCCAGATATCCACAACCTGACCGTTTTTAGCAAATGCCGTAAAGCGTTCTCCTAAGCCATAAACACATTCACCGGGCGCTAAAGAAAGTTCAGTCACCATATAAGGTTCATATTCTGCCAGCATATAATTGTCTTCAGGCAAATGGGTAGAAGTCTTTCGATCCCATTGCATGTAGCCTAGATTTCTAAAACCGCATGTTGTAATAACTTCTCCGTCGGCTTCAAATTGATAATTCCAATTGGTTCTGTCAATTCGCACGGCGACATTACCTGCCACCATTAAAGCCTCATCTTCGGTAATTGTTACCTTAACGTCTTGGTGGTCAAGGTTCTTCTCAAAGGCAATGTTTCCATCGTCATATCCCTCGTAGTGGTAACTGCGAACGGCAATAATATTTTCCGCGGCCGCGGTAAATTCCGTTGTGATCGTTCCTAAATTTAAAGTCTCTTCGCGAGAGTTAATGGGTCTGGGCGTAGCCATTACCCTAATACCATTGGGAATTTCATCTACAAAATACGCTTGAGAAGCAAACAAAGGGTTAGCTCTTTCACTGCGCAACCAATAACCTTCCGTAAACTTCATTCAAATGCTCCCCTCAATTATTATAAGTAGGATACGCCCCGGGCTTAGTCCGGGGCGATCCCTTTGCTGCTTATATTAGTCATTATTACTATCCGTCAATTTCAACCCATTTTTGTTCAATTCTGGCACATGCTTCGTCGCGATCGATTTGACCACTTACATAAGCTTGCATGATTTCACCAAAGGTCATGTGGAATGAGTCTGTGGAGTGAATAATGCTAATTGGAGCAGCACCATTTTCTTCAATTTGTTTGGCACCATCTTGCACCAATTCAAAGTCTGCCATTCTGTCATTGATTACCGGCGAAACTACCTTAGCTACGTCGATGAACCAATCCTTACCGTATTCGGAAGTATGCCACCAGTTCACGAAATCTAACACGTCATCTAAATTTTTAGAACGGTTGCTGATTCTTAAGGCTAAGTCAGCACCGGAAATCACCTGTGCTTGTGCAGGGTCATCAGAGATGGGGTATCCTGCAAGTCCGATATTTACATCAGGATCAATTTCTACAATACCGGCTTCAATCCAAGGACCTTGACCTACTGCCATTGCGGCGCGACCTAGGGCAATGTTTACAATAGCGTTATTAATTGTTGCCTCTAGTGGTTTGTCATCGCTATGGGCGTATACTAAGTCAACAAAACGGAACCAATTTTCGTAAAGTTCCGGGTAGTCTGCAAGTTTAGCTTCCCCACGCTCGAACTTTTCTACTAATCCGGCCACATCATCAGTTGCTGAGGCCATGAAATGCTGGAATGCGTGCTTAAATACCCACCATTCGCCAAAGCCACTTGTAAATGGAGTAATTCCTGCAGCTTCAAGCTTTACAATTGCTTCTTCTAATTCATCAAGGGTTTTTGGCACTTCAACACCTGCTTGGTCAAATAAATCTTTGTTGTGGACCATGCCAAAATAGTTACCTTTAATTGCTATACCGTAAAGACCGTTTCCGTCGGCATCAACCATAGATTCCTTCACGGAAGGATCCAATGCTTCGCTCAATGGTTGGTCAGATAAATCATAAGAATATTCTTTGTAAACTTCGATTTCTTTACCCGTTGTAGATGCAAAGATATCGGGTACATCACCGGAATTCAATTTAACTTTGAGAAGTGTTGGGTAGTCAGTCTGTGTTGTTTCGTAATTAATGGTCACATCAGGTCTGACTTTTTTATATTCTGCGATGAGTTCGCGCATGGCGTCGGCATACTCAGGCATACTGATAAAAATATTCAGTTCACTTGCTGCAACAACGGTTGAAATACTACTGAATAAAAGTATAATGGCAAGAAAAACACTTAATGCTCGTTTCATTTAATATACACCTTCCTTTAATTTTTTAACTCTAATCAACATTCCAACAATTATTCGAAATTACCCTTTTACGGCGCCGGCGACCACACCCTTCACTATATGCTTTTGTAGTAAGATAAAAAATATAATAGATGGAACAACAGCTAAAACCATGGCTGTCATTGCAAAGTGCCATTGAGTGTTGTATTGCCCCACAAACGTGTAAGCAGCCAAGACCAGCGTTTTAGTTTTTTCAGAACTGTTTACCATTAATAGCGGTAGTAAAAAGTCATTCCAAATCCACATCACGTCTAAGACAATAACTGTAACTGTGATTGGTTTAAGCATGGGAAAGATTACTCGCATAAATGTTTGGAAAGTTGTTGCACCGTCAATCATTGCGCTTTCATCTATTTCCCTTGGAATAGTCTTCATGAAGTTAGTATAAATAAATGTTGCCATGGGAATCCCGAATCCCCAATATTGAACTCCCAGACCTAGCAAACTACCTGATAATCGAAAAGTATTCATTGTTTTCAAAAGTGTAATCATAAATGTCTGAAACGGAATCAACATGGGAGTGATAATCAAGAATTGTACAAATTTGGTATAACGATTGCGGGTGCGATCTAAGATATAGGCGGTGATGGCTGAGAAAAACACGATGCCCACGATACCCACAAAAGTAATGATTAAATTGTTCATAAAAAGCTTCCCGTAGTTCATGCGTTTTACCACAGTGGAGAAGTTTTCAATGGCTAAGCGAGATGGTAGTGCAATGACGTCCACAATTACTTCGCGGAAAGTTTTTAAAGAGTTGTTAAACATTAAAAACACAGGATAAATATAAAGTGCTCCGACCGCGATTGCGAAGATCTCCAGTAAACCCAATTTGAGTTTGTTTCTTTTTGTTCTTAGCATCATATTTCAACCTCCCTCTTGCGAGAAAACCATAATACTAGCTGGGTAAGGAGTAAGACAACTAAGAAAAATACCAATGCCTTCGCCGAACCTAAACCATAATTATTGTTCTGGAAAGCTTCCCTATAAATATCTAAAGTGGCAGTGTAAGTTGATCCGCCCGGGCCGCCTTGGGTTAAGGCCAATACGATGTCAAATACTTTAAGTGCATTGGTCAAAGACATGAATAAACAAATAGTAATTGATGGGCCTAAAAGCGGCAAAGTGATTTGAAAGAAGCGCTTCCAACCACCTGCACCGTCCACAGTCGCCGCCTCTAAAACATCAGGCGGAATGGATTGCAATCCGGCAATATAAAGTACAATATAAAATCCTAACTGCTGCCAGACTCCCACCAACACAACTGAGTAGAAGGCAATTTTGCTGTCACCCAACCAGCTCCACCTAAAAAATTCCCATTGGGTCATTTGAAATAGGCGGGCAAATCCTTCTGAAAAAATAAACTTCCAGATAAAACCCACAATAGTCATGCTCATGATATAGGGCACAAAGAACAGTCCCCTCAAGAAGTTTGCGAGCTTTAATCGCTGCACTAATAGAATTGCTAAGGCCAAAGCCAATACATTACTTAAAACCATGAACCATGCAGTATACTTACTGGTAAAAAGCAAGACTTTTAAAAATTGAGGTGATTCAAAAAGAATTGTTTTGAAGTTGCTAAGACCAACGAAAGTCGCTTTTTTGGAGATCCCATTCCATTTTGTTAATGAGTAGTACCCACTGCTCACAAAGGGAATATAGATCATCATGCTCACTAAGATTACTGCCGGTAGTGTAAAGAGGACCGTTTCGAATTTGGTTCTGGTTTTGGTGTTGATTTTCATTTTTATCACCCTAACTAATTTTGCTTTAATTAACTAAACGAAACCGTCTTTTTGAATGGTATAATCCCAGATTTCATGAGGTTCTCGATCCTCCGGCGAAGCTACAACCGCTTCGAGCTTGCGTAGTATCTGTCCGATTCCATCATCTAATACCCTTAAAGATGCCTTATATGCTGCCATGTCGGCACGGACTTCCGGTGTGTCAGGCAATGGATTTGGCGGTAAACAGTACTGCGGTTTGTCTTCTTTGGTCAACTGCGGAAACTCCCTGTGAGTTTCTGAAAAACCCATACTCATGAAAAATGGTTTGCTCGGGGCGTTATCCAAGAAGCCAAGGACGCTGGGCAACAATGCTTCTGCCTTGTCATCCAAATAATCCACATGATCGTAGCCGATTGTTTTCGGCTCTTCCCTAACATGCTGAAAACCGAATAAAGCTGTGTAATAACCTAAATTCTTTAAAAAAGCGACAATGTGCTTATCTGTGTCAGGTAAATTAAATCCCCGATTAACTAAACCAAATTGCCCATTACTATGGGGGTATTCTCCAGTTAACAAACTGGCACGACTGGGCGAGCATGTTGGCGAAACACAGAATGCTTGCCGAAACATGAGACCTTCTTCGGCCATTTGTTGAAGATTTGGAGTAGAAACACCGTAACCATGCGGCTGAATATAACGTCCGGTATCATGAGAGTGAATGTAGATGATGTTTAGTTTTTGCATGTCGTCACCTCGGTTAAGTTTTTTGCTATCTATATATTGGGATTCTAAACAAATCGGAGACAACTGCGGCGCAGATTCCAGTTAAGACCACGTCCACACAATTGCTACGCACTTGGAATTCCAACTCTTGTTTATATTGTGCAAAAAAGTGTGAACTAATTTCTGTTTTGAGCCTTGGCAAAAGATATTCTCCTAAACCGGAATTTTCAATACCGAGAACTATGGCACCGGGGTTCATTAAGTTTATGACGTTACGGATTCCCACACCGAGGTTTTCACCTAGTTTGAATAAGATTTCTTGCGAACATGAGTCGCCATCTTTTGCGGCCTGCCATATGCCCTCAGGAGTTATACTAGAAAGTTCACTGAGTGTAGTTTGACGATGCATTGCTAGCATGCGCTTTCCTTCACCTACTATAAATGCATACGATGCATACATTTCTAAACATCCCCGTTGACCGCAGTAACAAGTGGTTCCTCCGTTTTGGATAACGATATGCCCTATCTCACCGGCTCCTCCAGCTTCACCTCTGTATAAACGACCATCGAGAACAATTCCCGCACCTACACCTGCTCCAATCAATACCCCGATAAAATTGCGACTTTTAGGACCTTTAAAGTCCCAAATGTTACCGAATGAAAAGGCGTTGGCGTCGTTTTCCACATGGATGGGCACGTTAAATCTTTCTGCAATTCCTTGAAAAGAATAATTAGTCCAGCCTACGATGGGAGAGCCCAGTACTAATAGATTCTTTTGATCAATCAAACCAGATGTGGCTATGCCAATACCAACAAATTCTTCATCGACCTTACAGCCTTTAATAACCTCGGTTATACCGTTGACCAATAATTGATTAATTTGTTCATTGCTAAAAGATGATGTTGGATATTTCATGAAGATCTTTTTTTCAACTTCTGCTTCGAGGTTTGAGAGGGCAAAGTAAATTCCCTCAACTTCAATTTTGATGCCAACCACATAACCATAATCTCCGTTAAACTGCAGCATAATGGGCCGGCGACCGCCTCGCGAAGTGCTTTCGCATACTTCTTTTACTAACCCTTCGTCGATTAAGTTACTAATGATTGTCGTTAGGGATGACATACTTAAACCCGTTTGTTTAGATATGTCACTTCGGGATATCATCTTTGCGGAACGAATGTGCTGGATTACCAAAATTCGATTGAACTCCCGCATTAATTCTTGATTTACGCTCCTAAGTCTATTCACCCGGATCTCCCCTTTGTATCGCCAAGTTTAGTCAACGAAGTAAGTTAGTTGAAAATAAGCGAAATCGAAGTTTTCGACTCTCCGAAATCGCATTTTTATAATAACATATTTCTTCCGCCGAAACAAGTTTAAATTTACAAAAAGTATTGTACTGTAACCTTTTTATTAAAATCCTAGTCTAAATAGTTATTTCTAGGCTGCTTTATTTCACGTAAAAAAGCCTGATCCCCGATTAACACAAGGTATCAGACTGTTCTAGCGTTAAGGTATTATATTAACTTAAGTAGAT
Organism: Natronincola sp.; assembly: GCA_012838515.1. Lineage (GTDB taxonomy): Bacteria > Bacillota > Limnochordia > Darwinibacteriales > Darwinibacteriaceae > DUPA01. The sequence goes on from DUPA01000028.1 coordinate 19,345, forward strand.
AATTATTTCTTTAGATATAAGAAAATCTCCGCCTTTCCCCCTTGTAATTCCAAATTAATGCTCCCTTTTCCAGAACCTACCTCTATGCCTCTTCCCACAGTTCCTCCATGATCTACCAGGATGCTTTGTTTGCCAAGATCATCTTCATACCACAAAGATAGATTGTCCCATTGCCCTTGGGCGAACGCACTGATTTCTAAATACCCGGGTGCTTCTGCAACTTCGTATAGTTTTGTAATTCCCGTACCTACCTCTTCGCCGTAATAAACTAGTTCGTAGCTTTCTTCTTCGTAGGTATCTTGCGTGAAGGTGCCGGAATTGAGCATTCTAAAATAATCTGCATAGGTATTATCCACGGGATCTAATTCTGAAAAATTGTAGCTGAGCTTGATTTTATCGCCCTTCTTAAAACTGCTAAATCTAATCTCATATGCGCCCGCATCTAAGTAAAATCCACTAAATATACCGTTATTCATTGCACCACCACTGTGTATCGTTATTCGATCTTGATTGATAAATAAAAAAGGTTCCCCATCTGTGTTGATTAATTCTAGACAAGCTGTGCTTAACGTATCTGTCTCGTATCTCATATTAAGTTTCTTCGCTTCACTCAGCCCAAAGGCAACTAGGGAAATGAATCCTTCGCCTTCTTCATCCGCTTCGTATTCAACCCCATAATTGTATCCGGTAAACGCATCATGGGTATCACCGGGAAATAGAATCCCCGTGGCTAACATTATTAAAACTATGCCTAAAATTAGTACAAGCGGTTTATTGAAATTAGCCCAATTTTCTAGGCTTAATTTCCTCTGAGCTTTAAAGATGGTTACTACTTTACCCACCTTAAATAGGTAAAGAAGCCCGATACAAAAGAGAGTAAAAAAACCTAAACAAACCATTAATGGATTGCCATCCACGTGTTGGATAAAGTGAATTACATCTTCGTTGTAACCCACTTTTCCTCCCATGTAAAGGAGTGGGAAAATAATATTTGGAAGTAAAGATGTGAGTGTACTGAAGGAAAACGATAAAACGGCAACTAGTAATAAGGGTCGTTTTAGTTTAGGTAAAAAAGAAATGATAACAAAACTAATCAACAGGGGAAAAAGTGGACCTGCCAAGCTGACGATTCCCTTTTGTATATTGCTTAACTCGCCCACATAACTAATATGAGGAGAAACCCTAAAGAAATTCACTTCGAAAGCACTTATCTTGGCACCGAAAACAAGGGCGGCCAGGGCATGACCTCCTTCATGTAATAGAGTATAAATAAAACCCGTTGTGATGATTACTATGATTGAAACTATACCCAAGTAAACTTTTCGCATCACTTCACCTTTTTCAATAAAATTATTCAACGCGAAAGATACCTATAAATTCCCGTATCCTTGCTCGTTCCCTTCTCTAGCACGATTTGTAACCATTATTTTACAAACGCTCCGAAGGATTATTACCAAAGAATACGGAACAATACAGTATCAAGAAAAGGAGGCTAAAGCATTGAATAAAAGATTGATTTCGAAAAACTTAGTTTTATTTATTTTGTTAGCATTAGTACTTAGTGGATGTAAAATTGTTGGAAGTAAACTAGATGGGGGCAAGAACCAAACTGTTCAAGAATATCTCGCCAGTGTAGGGACTGCCATTGAAAGCTTAGATGCAAACAAAATTGCCGACTTAATTGCTTTTCCCATTGTTTTTGATTTTGCTGATGATGAATTAAAAGCCCGTGTCCTTAATTTTGACGAGAATTGGGATAGGCCAAAATTAAAAATTGAAAAGGCGGATTTTATTGAATATGCTTCAACAATATTAACCGAAATAAGAAAAAATGAATTTGAGTTAAAAGTAGAAATTAACGATCCTGAAGAAGGAACAATCAAAATTACAGGTGGTGGCAACAGTAACGAGGCCACAGTAGAAAATGCCGTGCTTTATATAACGCTCGAAATTAGTGCGGAAAGTGCTAGAGAAGTGTTACACAGTTTATCAGATACAATGATCACGATCTTAACAAACTATATAGAAAATGCAGATTTTGATGATGACGATAAAGAGAACCTTCTCCAAGAACTACAATACGAGAGAGACTACTTAGAAGACTATTTTGACGAGGTGTGGGAGGAAATGCTAGAAAACGTACTTTACGAACTTGGACTCGAAGAATGGCCCGGTGAATTCGAACTAGAACTTCCCCTCATGCCTTTAGAACTAACTAAGAAAGGAAAGAAGTGGAAGCTCGATGTGCAAGCCATGATTGACCACGAGAATAACTAAGAGAAATATTATAAAAGGTGATGAAGGCGCACTTTTAGGTGCGCCTTCTTTGTCTTACAGATACTCAATCACTTTTTGAGTGATTTCTTTAGTTCCCAATGGAGTTTTAGTGCTTGTGCCTAAGATATCTTTTGTGCGGAAGCCATCTTCGAGCATTCTTTCGATGGCATCTTCAATTAGTGCTGCTTCTTCTTCCAATTTAAATGAATGTCTGAGCATCATGGCCGCTGAAAGAATAGTGCCTAAGGGGTTGGCCCTATTCTCGCCTGCCATACGCGGTGCAGAACCATGAATAGGTTCGTACATGCCGCATTTTGTTGACCCAATGGAAGCAGATGGTAGCAGCCCTATTGAACCGGTACAAACCGCCGCTTCGTCAGATAAGATATCACCAAACATATTACTGGTCACGACCACATCAAATTGACCCGGGTTTTTAACAATTTGCATTGCCGCATTATCAACTAACATATCTATGTATTCCACATCGGAATACTCTTTAGCAAGGCGATGCATAACTTCCCTCCATAGCCTGGAGCTTTCTAGTACATTTGCCTTGTCAATGCTGGTTACGTGCTTTCTGCGTTTGCGAGCCAATTCAAAGGCAACCCTACCGATGCGTTCCACTTCACCTTCGCCGTAGCTTTCAGTATCGTAGGCTTCTTCGCCAAATTTACCTTGACGACGACCTTCTTCGCCGAAATAAATTCCACCGGTAAGTTCGCGAACGATCATCATGTCAAAACCATCTTCCACAATGTCAGGCCTTAAGGGGGATTCGCTCTTTAAGCTGGAATAAAGCTTAGCGGGGCGAAGATTGGTAAAAAGACCGAGCTCCTGTCTGATGGCCAGTAAACCGCGTTCAGGACGCAAATGACCGGGCAGGTTGTCCCATTTAGGACCCCCCACCGCTCCGAGTAAGACACTATCACTTGCCTTACAAGCGGCCAATGTTTCGTCCGGTAAAGGAACACCCGTCTCGTCGATGGCAACGCCACCTGCTAAAAGTTCTTCGTAGTGGAATGTGTGACCAAATCTTTTTCCGATTTCATCCAATACGGCTGTGGCACTGTCAATAATCTCCGGACCAATACCGTCGCCTTTGATTAAAGCAATCTTAAACTCCATTTTTATGACTTCCCTTCACATCTTTGCTTTATTGTACTTAATTAATCCACCGGCCGAAATCAACTCTTGAATGAACTCGGGGAAAGGCTGAATTGTGTAAGTCTTACCCTTTGTCACATTAGTGATTTCGCCCTTAGTGAAATCAACCTCTAAAACATCTCCATCGTCTGTCTCAGCGACAACTTCGGGAGATTCAATAATGGGCAAACCAATGTTAATGGAATTGCGATAAAAGATTCGGGCAAAGCTAGAAGCTATCACACAGGATATTCCCGATTCTTTAATTGCGATTGGAGCGTGCTCCCTAGAAGATCCGCTTCCGAAGTTTTGTTCAGCAACAATGATGTCGCCGTCTTCAACTTTATTGCGAAAATCAGGATCAAGATCCTCCATGCAATGGGCTGCAAGTTCTTTAGGATCTGAGGTATTGAGATACCTCGCTGGAATGATTACATCAGTATCAACATTACTACCATATTTTAAAACTTTTCCTTTGGCATTCATGGTTAGCCCTCCCTTCCATTAAGCTCAGCCGGTGAAGCAATTCTGCCCAGTACAGCCGAAGCCGCGGCAACCGACGGACTGGCCAAATAAACTTCGCTTTCGGGATGACCCATTCTACCTACGAAGTTACGATTCGTGGTGGCGACAGCCCTTTCACCCTTGGCTAAAATGCCCATGTGCCCGCCGAGACAAGGTCCGCAAGTTGGGGTGGAAACAATTGCACCTGCGTTAATAAAGATTTCCAATAAACCCATCTTCATGGAATCCATGTAAATCTTTTGAGTTGCAGGAATAATGATTGTTCTTACACCTTTAGCAACCTTACGTCCTTTTAGAATCTCAGCCGCCATAATCATATCTTCTAATCTACCATTAGTACAAGAACCTACCACAACCTGATCAATTTTTATATCGCCAACCTCATCGATTGTTCTGGTGTTCTCAGGTAAGTGGGGGAAAGCAACAGTTGGTTTAATCTCGGAAAGGTTGATTTCATAGACCTTTTCGTATTCTGCATCTTCGTCTGCTTCAAAGATCACCGGTTTGCGATCGCTATGGACTGCAATGTACTCCAATGTCTTTTCATCAACGGGGAAAATTCCGTTTTTAGCACCTGCTTCAATGGCCATATTAGAAATGCAGAGGCGGTCGCTCATGGAAAGATTTTTAACGCCCGGTCCGGCAAATTCCATTGATTTATAAAGCATTCCATCTACGCCAACCATGCCAATGATGTGTAAAATCACATCTTTACCGGAGACATGCTCTTGCATCTCGCCTGTTAGTACAAATTGAACTGCGCTGGGCACTTTAAACCACGCCTTACCCGTTGCCATACCGGCAGCTAAGTCAGTTGAACCCACACCGGTGGAAAATGCACCCAATGCACCGTACGTGCAAGTGTGGGAGTCTGCACCGATAATCAAATCACCGGCCACTACTAATCCTTTTTCAGGAAGTAAAGCGTGCTCCACACCCATTTCTCCAACATCATAAAAGTTTTCAATGTCCATTTCGTTAGCAAATTCGCGGACATAACGGCATTGTTCAGCGGCTTTAATATCTTTGTTTGGGGTAAAGTGATCCATTACAAGTGAAACTTTCTTTTCATCGAAAACCTTATCCAAACCAAGTTTTCTAAATTCTCCTATGGCCACCGGAGCAGTTATATCGTTACCCAAGGCCATGTCCAAATCAGCTAAGATTAGCTGATCAGGAACTACTTTATCTAGCCCGGCCTTATTGGCCAGGATCTTTTGAGTCATTGTCATTCCCATTTCAAGTCCTCCTAGACTAATTAACCTGCGAAAACCCCGCTACAGGCGTATTTTTTGAGAGCTTATACTCCATAGAATCCACTAGGGCGATCCAGCTCGCTTCGATTATATCGGTTGAAACCCCAACCGTTGTCCAGACGCTTTCTCCATCGGTTGATTCGATGAGAACTCGCACCCTAGAGGCCGCGGCTGCACCACCATCTAACACCCTTACCTTATAGTCGGTGAGGTAGGCCTCGTTGAGCTCCGGATAAAATACCGATAAGGCTCTTCTTAAGGCGTTATCAAGTGCGTGAACAGGTCCGTTACCCACGGCGCCTGCGGTTTCCTCTTTTCCGTCAACTTCGATATTAATCAAGGCAGAAGCTGTCATTGAACCGTTTGGCGGAGGATTTTCACCCGTTGTTTTATACATAATTAAGGAAAAGTGCGGTTTAAAGGCTCCCAAAACCCTTCTTACGAAAAGTTCAAAGCTGGCGTCTGCACCTTCAAATTGGTATCCTTGGTGTTCTAGCTCTTTTAACTTCTCCACAATTAACGCGGTTTCCGGTGATGATTTAGTTAAACCGGGGGCAATATCCTTTGTCTTCAACAAGACATTTGAACGTCCCGATACTTCCGAAATCAAGAAACGTCTTTTATTACCTACTACTTCAGGGTCAATGTGCTCAAAAGAAGAAGGTAGCTTGCTCACACCGTCAATATGCATGCCGCCTTTATGGGCGAAAGCACTTCTACCCACATAGGGCCTACTGCGATGTACGGTAATGTTAGAAATTTCTGAGATGCGATAAACCATTTCCGAAAGATTGCTTAAATCTCCGCTAACCGTTGCATAACCCCTTTTGAGCTCCAGGTTGGGAATGATTATGCTTAAATCAGCATTTCCGCATCTTTCCCCAAAACCGACGAATGTACCTTGCACATGTACGGCTCCAGCATCAACAGCCAGCATGGAGTTGGCCACAGCACAATCCATATCGTTATGGGCATGTATCCCCAGTTTGGCCCCGGGAAACTTTTCCTGAACTGCTTTGGTAATTTCATAAACTCTGTAAGGATCTGTACCACCATTCGTTTCGCATAGGCACAAAATATCCGCACCACCCCTTAGGGCAACTTCTAAGACCTTTAAAGCATATTCCGGATTGTTTATATACCCATCATAAAAGTGCTCCGCATCGAAGATTACTTCTTTGCCGTGCTCCTTCAAAAAGCGAACTGTTTCTTCCACCAGTTCTAAGTTTTCTTCCAGGGTGGCACCTAGAATCTCCGTTACATGAAGATCCCACGATTTACCGAAGATGGCCACCGCAGGAGTGTTTGCCTGCAATAATGAGATGAGGTTAGCATCTTCTTCGGGGCGCACACCCTTACGTTTAGTACTTCCAAAAGCGCAAAGTTTAGCATTTTTTAGTTCAAGCTCCGCGGCTTTTTCGAAAAACTCCAAATCCTTAGGATTGGAAAAAGGATTACCCGCTTCAATATAC